>CAZFTW010000054.1:0-4982 GCA_964521925.1 uncultured Candidatus Saccharibacteria bacterium
AAAGATCGGCGCTTCCTGCGACTGGACACGGGAGAAATTCACGCTTGACGACGACATCGTTCAGACCGTTTACCAGACGTTCAAAAAACTGGCGGATGACGATCTTGTCTATCGGGGCGAAAAGATAGTTAACTGGTGCCCCAAACACCAGACGACTCTTTCGGACCTGGAAACAACGGATGTTGAACAAAAAGATAATTTTTATTACCTCCAATACGGCCCGTTTGTCATTGCCACCGCTCGTCCGGAGACAAAATTCGGAGACAAATATGTGGTCATGCATCCGGACGACAAAAGATATAAGGACTACCGAGACGGCCAGAAGATAGAGCTCGAGTGGATAAACGGGCCCATTACCGCAACGATCGTCAAAGACGAAGCGGTTGACATGACATTCGGGACGGGAGTAATGACGATAACTCCCTGGCATGACACCGTTGATTTTGATATCGCCGAACGCCACAAGCTTGAAAGGGAACAGATCATAGATTTCCGGGGCAAGCTTCTCCCTGTTGCCGGCGAGTTTGCCGGCATGCCGATCTCCCGGGCACGGCCGCTTATTGTTGAAAAATTAAGATCCAAAGGACTTCTTGTCAGCGTAGACGAGAATTATAAGCACGTGGTAAAAAACTGCTCTAACGCCCAAATGCATTCCCCGTCCCGGCCGCGAAGAAGAAATAAAACACTGCAAAAAAGTGATTGTATCCGCCGAAGAGCCGAGGTGTGAATTTTGCTTCGCAAAATTCACACGAGACCCCGATACTTTCGACACCTGGTTCTCTTCGGGACAATGGCCGTTCGCAAGTTTGGGTTTTCCGGATTCCAAAGATTATAAGGAGTTCTTTCCGACTGATGTAATGGAAACCGCGGGAGAAATTATCTTTTTCTGGGTAGCACGCATGATAATGCTCAGTTTGTATGTAACCGGAAAAATTCCGTTCAAAACCGTATATCTGCACGGACTGGTTTTGGATGCCAAAGGAAGAAAAATGAGCAAAAGCAAGGGAAACGTTATTAATCCCCTCGACCTGACCGACAAATACGGCACGGATGCCTTGCGTATGGGTTTGGTGATCGGAAATACGCCGGGCACTTCCCTTGCTTTGGCCGAAGACAAGATAAAGGGTCAAAAGCATTTCGCGAACAAGCTCTGGAACATTGCCCGCTTTGTGTTAATGAGCTTGCCCGAAGATCCCGGCCCGGAAACAAAACTTACCCAGAATGACCAGAAGAACTTAGGCGAACTCCAGGCATTGGTTAAAGACATAACCGAAGACATGGACCAGTTCCGGTTTTATCTGGCAGCAGAGAAAATTTACCACTACGTTTGGCACACATTCGCAGACAAAATTATCGAGGAAAGCAAAGCTAATCTGGCCAGCGAAGACACCGGCGCAAAAGCATCGGCCCAAAGAATGCTTCTGGAAATGCTGACAACCTCCCTCAAGCTCCTCCACCCCTTTATGCCCTTCGTGACCGAGGAGATATATAGCAAGCTGCCAATCAAGAACAGAAAATTATTAATGATTGAAAATTGGCCCGCATTTTAGGTTAATTAGAAATTAGAAATTAGAAATTAGAAATTGTATAATTAGGGTATGTCCCCTATTTACATAGGAACTCTTATCGGGCTGGGCCTGGTTCCCAGTTTGGTTTGGCTCTCTTTCTACATCAAGAACGACTCCCATCCGGAGCCGAGATATCTCCTGGCCCAGACCTTTTTGATGGGCATTATCGTGTCTCCTGTGGTTTTGCTGCTCCAGCTTGGTTTCGTTTACGGCGGAGCCTATTTTTCCGGAACGGCGGAAACGACTATCCAAGCCGGGGGCTATTACTACCTCTGGGCGGCATTCGCCGAAGAGTTCCTCAAATTCATTGCGGTTTGGTTCCTTGTCTTGAGAAACCCAGAGTTCGACGAGCCCGTGGACGCGATGATCTACATGATAGTGGCCGGGTTGGGCTTCGCCGCCATCGAGAACATCATCGTCCTGTTCCGGACGATAGATGCCGGTTTGTATCAAGCGATGGGGGTATGGGCGCTGCGTTTCGTCGGCTCTACTCTCCTTCACACTCTCGCCTCGGCCATAGTCGGATATTTCCTGGCGATGTCCTGGTTCTTTCAGGGCCACAAAAAGAAGCTCATCTTCATAGGACTTTCTCTGGCGACAGTATTTCATTTAACTTTCAACCTCATCCTGGCCACCTTTGCGGGAGATGCCGGCAGCACCGATCCAAGAGGATTGATATACTCCACCATGCTTTTGGTATTCATGGCTTTCCTTGTTTCGATATTGTTTGATAAAATAAAGGAGCGGCATCAGCAGACGCGCGTAGGCCTGATGTCATACAAAAACAAGCAGATAAATTTTATCGGTTAGTTAAAATAGTAATCAAACAAAATGGAAGATTTTTTTGAAGACGACAACACGGAGGTCCGGCTGGCCTCAACAAAGAAAGAGTCCAAACAGGTAGCCGAAGGCCATCTGACCATCGACGTCTTTCAGACCGAAGACGAGATCGTCATCCAGTCCACTATCGCCGGCGTTGATACCAACGAACTTGATATTTCCGTGACCAATGACATGGTCACCATAAAAGGCAAGCGCGCGCCGGAACAAAAAATAAAACCCTCCGACTATTACTGGCAGGAGTTATATTGGGGACCGTTTTCAAGGTCCATCATTCTTCCCGTAGACGTAGACGCGGACGCGGCCAAAGCATCCATGAAGAACGGTCTTTTGACCATCCGCCTTCCCAAGATGGACCGGGTCAAGACTAAGAAGTTAAGGATCTCTTAATGGGCAAGCTTATCTATCGGTTGATATTGACCGGCCTTATTATACTGGCGGCTTTTAATTTCGGCTCGCTTTTTTACATATACGCGATGACCAACTTGCCCCAGAAGGCCGAGGTAAGGACTTTCGCATCCGCACTTGAAAGTTCCGCCGGCAAAGACCTCAATTTAAAAATTCAGGGCCAGGAAACGGTTGTTAAAAGCAAAGAAGTGGAAGATTGGCTCGAAAGATACAAGCGATCATACTCCGGCAAAGAAGACGTCCGGATATCTTCGGACAAGGTCCGCGACTACCTTAAAACATTGGCGCTTTCCGTGAACGTCGAGCCCGTAAATGCGAACATTGCGTTCGAAGGTGAAAAAGCCAGTACCTTCAGGCCGGCCGTCGAAGGCATCCGTCTCGACATCGAAAGGTCGGCCTCGCTCGTCATAAAAGCGCTCCAAGAAAACGCTACCGAAACCGAGCTGATAGTTGAGGAAATTTCGCCTACCGTAACCCTGGAGAAAATAAACGACCTGGGCATTAAAACACTGCTTGCCAAAGGAGAATCGAATTTCGCCGGTTCAAGCACGGCAAGGATCCACAACCTCCGCATCGGCGCTTCCAAATACAACGGGGTCATAATAAAGCCCGGCGAAGTGTTCTCTTTCAACAAGATCCTCGGTCCGGTGGATGAAACCGGCGGATACCTGGCGGAATTGGTCATCAAGAAAGGCGAACTGATACCGGAATACGGGGGAGGCATCTGCCAGGTTTCAACGACAATGTTCCGGGCGGCGGTTTTTGCCGGATTGCCGATAGTCGAAAGAAAGCCCCACTCCTTCCCCGTTAAATACTATAATCCCCAGGGCTTTGACGCCACGATATATCCCGGCGTTGTTGACTTTAAATTCAAGAACGACACTACGGCCCACCTATTGATACAAACCAAGGTGAGCGAAACAAAACTGACATTTGAGATATACGGTTCGGACGACGGCAGGAAAGTAGCTGTGGACGGTCCCCATCAATATGACCAGAGGGCCAACGGCTCGATGAAGGCCTACTTCACAAGAACAATAACCTCGGCCGACGGAACGGAAAAGGAGGAGCGGTTCGACTCCAAATACAACGCGCCGGCTCCCCTGGCGAGGAATCCCTTAGAGTAGTATAATATGTAGCCAAATGCCCTCGTGGCGGAACTTGGCATACGCGCGGCGCTTAGGACGCCGTTCCCGAAAGGGATTGCAGGTTCAAATCCTGCCGAGGGCACAAAACAAAAATTCCCCAAATGGGGAATTTTTGTTTTAAGCATGCTTACCCGCCAAAGTTTTATTAGATAAAATTTAGGCGGGCTTAAATGCTTTTAACCGAAGAAGCTTCGAGTGATAAGCGAGGCCAAGGTCTGAAGGATGACTCCGACAGCCAATACGACTGCCGCGCCGATAACTCCGTTCCAGATCCTCGTTTTGGCCGCTCCGGCTTTGGCCTCGTCCCCTCCTGCCGTCATGTAGGTGATACCACCCCAGATAATGAAGATGACTGCCAAGATAACCGAAACAACGATTACGAACTGGGCTACCTGCCTTATTCTGTTCTCAATTTCGGACAAGGTTATGGGAGATCCGCCTACCGGCGGGGTAGGAGTTCCTATGGCCAAGACCAAAACCGGCATCAATAAAGCCAACATTATCATTCCAACATATGCGTATTTCTTCATTTCCCTACACCTCCCTTCAAGACCGACTCAATAAAATACATGTTCATATCTTAAGATTATTTAAGGAATAAGGCAAACACCCAAAACGCTGAATTGGCAGAAGAACTCCCTGGTTACCAAAGCAGCCAGAGTGTTGATTATCACCCCAACGCCCAAAACGATCAGCGCTCCGATGATACCGCTTTTTAATTGGGCCTTGGCCTCTGTCAGCTTGGTAGCATCAGCCCCCGCATACATCCATGTTACTCCGGCACGCACAATGAATATCACCGCCAAGATAACGCTCGTAACCAAAACGAATTGGGCAATCCTTTGAATCAGGTAATCAAGCTCGTCAAAAGTTATCGGTTTTCCCGGAGGAAGCTGGGCAATAATTGTAGAAAAAAGATTTAACATATTAGTCCCGTTAGAAGTCGCTACTGCGTAGTCCGGTGGTCAACCGGTTTATGCGTCCCGTTAGAAGCAGAGGCGCGCTGTGAGCCCTCGCG
>CAZFTW010000055.1:0-4895 GCA_964521925.1 uncultured Candidatus Saccharibacteria bacterium
GTGTACATCCTCATATTTTAGCAGGGGTGGTTCCAAGGTATTGAACCATGACATAAATTTTTGACTTTTTGATGTTTTATTGTACAATGGTTTCAAGGTTTAAAATCTTTAACAATCCCCAACAAGAGAGGTGAGCGATGAGACAAATTAGGGGGCTACGCAATATCAAAACCCACAGCACTCTTGCCAGAGAAGGACGGCTGGTGAGCGTTGCCAAAGATTGGCATCGCATTAATAGGGGAAGCGGAACTTTGGAAAATAGATCCTGGGATGGAAGCGTTGAGCCCATGGTGTTTAAGAAAAGCACCAAGGCGCGAAGACCCTCTCAAGATTTATTTCGAGTTCCCGAATTAGAGAGGCAGATCCGGGCTGCTCTGATCAAACAAGTTCAGGAGGCCATCGTTGAAATGGAGACGTTTTCAAGGGAAGAAGTGCCGGGAGCTCTCGCTGAACTCCAACGCCTCAAAGCGGGGCTTTCCCAACTGGAAAATAGATGAGGGGGCTTGTGGTTGCCCCTTCTTTTTTTCGTATAATAAAAAACCCATTCCAGCCGCAATTAGCCTCTCGCGGACCTCGTCCCAATGCTCTAGTATCAACGACCGTAAGGCATCCGATTTTAGACCACTCAAAGACCCCCCTAGATTCCTGTAAGAATTGGTGCCAGACCACACCGCGGAGCTCATAGCTTTTATAAAAATTTTGTCGAAATATCAAGTCCTAGCCGCGGACCACTTATTTACAAAGCCATAGAAATATGGTATAAGTAAAATACAGTTCATTTCATCGTTCGCAACCGACAGGAAAGGAAACAGAGATGAAGGCACACAGATGGTCAGTCGTCGTCGCATTCCTGGTTCTGGCACTTGCCGTTCCGTCCGCAACTTTCGCCCAGCAGGGCTTTCAGGTCACGGCCGTGACGGTCGGCTCGGGTGAGAACCCGCTCTCCAGCGGTCTGACCGGCACCATCCAGCTGACCAACGAGAAGGATCGGTTTCTCGAAGTCACCGTTCAGGAGGAACAGGCCTGGGTGCTCTACGGCCCTGGGTTCAGGATGGGGAAGGTCTCCGGCATTGTGGCGGGTTCCATCGGCCACTTCCAGGGAGCGCCGAATGCCGGCATCGTGCTGTCACTGAACGTGCCTGTCGCCGAGAACGTTTCATTCAGCACGCTCCAGTGGCCCGGCGTGTTTCCGTGGGAGCCGAGGGACTGGAAGACCGAGAACGACTGGGCCGAGAACCCCGAACGCATACTCAAGGGCTACCTCGGCAGCGTCCAGATGGACGTCGGGCCGGTCGGCCTCGTCTATTCCTGGCAGAACTTCCTGGATGAACCCTGGAACGAGTTGCCGGGGGTGGTCTACACGGCCAAGGTGCGGGAGGACCTCTCGGTCTCGGGAAGCGGTATCTGGAACAACAACGCCGAGAAGTGGATGTTCTACATCGGCGCAACCTGGCGGCCGCAGGAGAACTGATAGCCGTCGCCGCGTCGTCACACAAGAAGTCGTCCATCGGACGCACTTCCCGGTGTGACGACTTTTTGTTTAAATTGAAGATATGAGAGATTACAATAAAATTCTAAAAGAATATGAGGGGAAAAATGTTGTTTTTGTTCACCACGAATGGGGACAAAACGCGACCTCTCTTTATAATCAGGTTGTAAAATTTTGGAACGGTATTGATGTGGGGACTAAAATAGCAATTATTTCCAATAAAAAATTAGGCATAAAAAGTGCGGTTAAGTTTCTTAAAAAGCACGGATTAGCGGCTAAAATCATCGGCAAAGGACCAGATAATCTACGTCTCGTTGAATTAGAAAAAGACAGGAACGAGAACTTGGAGAAAATAGATACAACAGAAATTATCAGTTTTAATTTCAACAATCGTGAATATACAGTAAACGTTGGCGATGCGATTTTTTCAAAAACAGATTTGGACATAGGGACACGTTTTTTATTAGAGGTGGTTTTGAGCTCAAAAATAAATTTTAACAATAAAAAGATTGGTGATTTGGGCTCTGGCTGGGGAGCAGTATCCTTGATTTTGATAAGTGAGTTTCCTCAAGCCAAGATTTTCGCCTACGAAAAAGACGAAGCATCTTTGGGGGTTTCCAGATTAAACCTTGCTAATAAAAATATTGTTATCCAGCAAGCAGACCTCACCAAAAACATTCAGTTTGACGGCGAAAAGCTGGACTATATAATATCAAACCCACCATTCCATATCGGTAAGGATGACAGAGGAGCAATCTTCAGAAATGCCCAAAAAATGCTCAATAAGGGCGGAGAGTTGTTTTTTGTATCAGAGGGCAACTTTGTTGAGAGATTTAGGAAATCAGTATTAGAGTTTTTTACAATAATAAGGGAGAAACAAAGTGAACGCTATGTTGTTTTCAGGTGTAAGAACAAATAATAAAAATATATGGCATACGCTTCAAGAGCCGGAGAAAAACTGGAATACGGATTAAAGAACTTCAATATAAGCGTGGCTGGTTTGGTTTGTGCCGACTTCGGTTCAAGCGCGGGCGGTTTCGTGGATTGCCTGCTGCAGGCCGGGGCAAAGAAGGTCTATGCGGTTGAAACCGGCTACGGTGTTCTTGATTGGAAACTCCGAAACGACGAACGGGTTGTGGTCATGGAGCGGAAAAACGCAATGCATGTTGAGCTTCCCGAAAAGGTTGACTTTATTACCATTGATACCAGTTGGACTAAGTTAGAAAAAGTCATACCCAATGCCTTAAAAAATCTCAAAGAAAAAGGGCAAATTATAGCTCTGGTAAAACCGCATTACGAAGCCGGACCCAAAATGCTGCGGAAAGGTAAGCTGTCGGATGAGTTTATTCCGGAAGTATTGGACACGGTAAGAAATAAATTAAGAGAACTTGGTATTGCAATCTTGGGCGAGACACTATCCCCGATACTGGGAGGCAAGGGTAAGAATAAGGAGTATCTGTTCCATCTGCAAAGAATATAGCGAATAGCAGGGTGGGGTAAAAATTGATAAGATATTTATAATGTCTAAATCTCTTAGAGTTGATTTCTGGGTTGTTTTGGGAATAGTTTTTTTCTCGGTTCCTCTTATTCTCGGATTTAACGTTAAACCGCTTACCTCGGCTTTATTCTTTTTTCTTATCCCTACGATTTATTTGTTCATTCGCAGAAAGAAGCCACTTAAGAGGATATTGGCAGGCTCAATATTAATCGGGATAGGTCTCGGGTTTATTTTTGACGTCATGCTTTCGGCAAATAATGCTTGGAATGAATTGGCGTCCCAGCTTACGTTCAACTATCGTATTTTTGGATTTTGGCCAGCAGACGAACCGATCTGGTTTATCCTTTGGGTCTTGTTCATTATAGTTTTTTACGAACATTTCTACGAAAAAGAAAAAAGAGGTCTTGTTTCAAAACGCTTCAAGTATTTAGCCGTTCCTGTATCAATAATTCTTGTTCTTGTCTTGGGCACCTTTGTTATAAGAGGGAATATATTCCATCTTCGGTATGCTTATTTCTCCCTTGCCTTACCGGCAATAATTCCCGTGATCTGGGTGCTTAAAAAATATCCAGCACTCTTTATTAAGTTTTTCAAAACAGGAGTTTTCTTCTTTATGCTCTTCTTAATATATGAACTGACAGCCGTAAAGCTTGGCCAATGGTATTTCCCAGGAGAATATATTGGCTGGGTTGAACTTGCCGGCTTGAGATTTCCATTTGAGGAATTATTCTTTTGGATGATGTTAAGCAGTTTTACTGTCCTGTCTCTTTATGAGGGTTTTGTTGATGATGACAAGTAGGGGTTACGCAAAAACCAAAAACGCCCTAAGGGGCGTTTTTGGTTGTCTTTCCCGACTGTTTAGGAAAGGTGCTTGGAGACGAGCTTCGTCATTTCGAACATACTGACGGTATCTTTGCCGCCGAATACCTTTTTCAAGGCCTCGTCGGCGTTGATGTTCCGCTTGTTCGTTTGGTCCTGAAGACCGTGCGCTTTGATATACACCCAAAGCTTTTTGACGACTTCCGACCTGGGCATGGGGCCCTCACCGACTACCGCGGCCAACTCCGAACTGACTTTCATCGGCTTCATGAAAGCCGAATTTGGTTTTTGTTCCATAATACGAGTATACCATAGTTTGTTATAAATGACAGCGGGGAGAGCAAACTCTTGCTTTGGAGCAGGTTTTCGTGTATAATGATAATCGTAAGTTAAGAGACGAGGTCGGGTTTCTTTAGAAGATTAAAAATAATAACAAACTCATGACAGGAACAATAAAGAAGAAAGTCGAAGACAGGGCTTTCGGCTTCATCGCCCGCGAGGGTGAGACGAAAGACCTTTTCTTCCACAAGGAGGACTTGAACGGCGTGACGTTCGAGGAATTGCAGGAAGGTGACAGTGTTACCTTCGATGTCGTCCAGGGCGAAAAGGGCCCGGCCGCCAAGAACGTTCAGCGAGCTCAATAAACCGACTCAACCCCGCCCTTTTTAAAAAGAGCGGGGTCAACAAAAAGCCACCTCTCAATGGGGTGGTTTTTTGTTATAGTTAACGCAAAGCTCGTTTACAACTCCTGGAGCGGACATGAGGGAACTTTTGCTTGGAGAAATGGAAAAACTGCAAAGGCCTTCCGGTGCCTTTACCGCGGCGCCGAGCGGGGACTACCGCGCTTGCTGGCTGCGCGACCATCTTTACTGTGTTTTCGCCTACTTCTATCTGGGCGAATTCGAAAAACTGCAAAAGGGTATCTGGATCGTTTTTGACATTTTCCACAAGTACCGCTGGAAGATTGAAAAAGCCATTTGCCAGCCGCCCGGCTCTCACAATATCCACGAGTTCATCCACGCAAAAGACGACCCTGATACCTTCAATGAAATGACTAATGATTGGGGCCGTCATCAGCGGGATGCCATA
>CAZFTW010000056.1:0-4773 GCA_964521925.1 uncultured Candidatus Saccharibacteria bacterium
TTATGTCGATGCCGAGCATGCTTTGGATCCCGAATACGCCAAAAAAATAGGCGTGAAGATAGACCAGCTTCTCATCTCCCAGCCCGACACGGGCGAACAGGCATTGGACATAGTTGAGTCGTTGGTAAAATCGGGAGGCATAGATGTTATCGTTATCGACTCTGTCGCCGCGCTGACCCCGCGGGCGGAGATAGACGGCGAGATGGACCAACAACACATGGGACTCCAGGCGCGCTTAATGTCTCACGCCTTGAGAAAGCTCACCGCCATTGTGGCGAAATCCAATACTACCGTAATTTTTATAAATCAGTTGCGCATGAAGATAGGCGTGATGTTCGGTAATCCCGAGACGACTACGGGTGGTATGGCCTTAAAATTCTATTCGTCGGTAAGGATCGATATCAGGCGTTCGGCCCAGATCCAGGCAGGGGAGAAGATAGTCGGCAACCGCACCAAGGTTAAGATAGTAAAGAACAAAGTCGCTCCGCCGTTCCGAACCTGCGAATTCGATATTCTCTACAACGAAGGCATCTCCCGCTATGCCGATGTCGTGAACGCCGGTGTCCGCTACAATGTGGTCACCAAAGCAGGCAGCTGGTATAACTACGGCGAGCAAAAACTCGGCCAGGGCGTCGAGGGCTCCCGCCAATTCCTCAAAGAAAATCCCAAAGTGGAGAAAGAGATAGTTACTAAAATAAAAGAAGCGGCGGTCTTGGAGGCATAGTCACCTCGGCCGCTTATAAGCCCTTGACATTTAATATAGAGGGTGTATAATCGCTTAATAGTGGTCTCGCGAAATTAATTCATAAGAGATTGTGGCTTAATTTCGCGAGGCTGGTGAACGTGGGAGGTGGGTCCGGACATCGGATTCGGCTCATGGCGCCCCTTGATGGCGTATATCCGGTACGCCTTCACCAGCCCTCGCGCGCTCTTTTATGAGAATGGGAAAGGAACGAGGCCCAAGGGCCGCCAGGAACGCGATATTCGTGACTATTGCTTCCCGTTTCTTTCCCAGCGTTTTCCGCCCTGCTTGAGCATTGCTCGCGGGCGCACTTATTAGTGTAATGACACCCCCGCTTCGGCGGGGGCTATTGTTTTTAAATCCTTCCCGTTTGGCCAAGGTCAAGGCGAGAGCGAAGCCCGGACAGAGCCATAGTTTATTTACAAGTCAGACTTGTAAATGTTAAAAACTGAGCTTGGAATACTCTGGGTAAAAACTCTCTGTGTTTTCCGAGGTCGAGAGCGACTTGGGGGGCGGGCTGAAGCACCGCCCCGCCCAGCAGGCAAAATCGAGCATTCGACTGAGCCATACTGAAGTATGGTGAAGGAGAAGCGGGCTCGGAGTGGTTTCCTGACCGTGCTTTAGCCGGTCGAGGAACTCTGTAGATTTTAACGAAGAGATCGGGAAACCCGGAGGGCGTGCCGTAGGCCTTGAGGATTTTAGGCCAGGCGCGCACAGAAGTTTTTAGCGGACGGTCTGATTTCTGGTGTATGGCATCAGTGCCATATAGCGAGCAAGCTTGACCGCATCTGCGACCTTGCGTTGGTGCTTGTTGCAAAGCTTGTTCCTTCGGCTCGAGGCGATCTTAAACTGTGAAGTCACATACTTCCTTAAGAATTGAGTGTTTTTATAGTCCACTCTGTTTATGTTGTCCTGGCAAAATTGGCATTCCATGGGATGTTTGTCTATGAGCGAAGTCCCGATAGCAAAGCTATCGAGGATCCTCGATAATCGCAAGCGATTATCGGGACGAATAGCTACAAACTTGCCACCCCGCCCTCTAAGCAGACCCGCAATCCGCATAGAGGGCGGGGTAACTTTCTGTTACCAATCACTACGTTCTTTGACAAAAACTTAGAAAGGTAAGTCCTCTTCTTTTATCTTCATTTCATCCTCTTCGACTCCGGCATTCATCGGCTCGTTCTCGTCTATTATCGGTATCTCGGCATCGGCTATGGGTTGTCTGGGGCCTGCTGAAGGGGTCTTGATGTCAGCCATAGGGCTGCCCATTTGTCCGGCCGGTTCTCGGAGTGAGGCATCGCCCACTCCTGGGGAACTCTGTCGGGGGCCGAGCTGAAGGCCTTCGGCGATTATTTCCGTGTAATATTTTTTGACGCCGCTTGAATCGGTCCAGTTCCTGGTCTGAAGCCGCCCCTCGATCATTACCAGACCGCCCTTCCTAAGGTATTTTGCAGCCACTTCTCCGAGGCGGCCCCAGGCGATGACGGTGTGGAATTCGGTCGCATCTTTGCGCTGGCCGGAAGGGTCGTTCCAAACCCTGTTGGTAGCCATTCTGATGGTTGTAACGCTCTGGCCGCTCGGTATCGAGCGGGAGTCGGGGTCTTGGGTTAATCTGCCTATTAAAAATACTTTATTTAGATTCATTTTGCGTTCTAATTACGGTTATCATTTGTTATAAATTTCCTAATATATCCTCTAATTTCTTTTCCATTTCTTTGGTCTGTTCCGGCGTGGCGGCTTCGACCTTCGGGCGCCTTTCGACTCTTTCCTGGGCTCTTATGTGTTTTAGCACGGCTGTTCTTGACTGTCCAGCGGCCGGCACTTTGACGATAAGATATCTCAAAATGTCGTTATTGAGTTTCAGTTCGTCGTTCAGCTCCTTCAGCGCTTCTTCCGCGTTTTCGAGAGTGAATTGGATGTAGCCGAAAAACGCGTTGTTATTGTGTTTTATTGGATAAGAAAGCCGTATCTTTTCCGGTTCTTTGGAAAACGAAATTGTCCCGGTTCGACCGGTAATCCTTTGTTCCAGGTGTGATTTTATCTCCTTAACCTTGGACTCTTCCAAATTCGGGTTCAAATGGAAAGCCAATTCATAATGCGGACTCTTCACTTTTGTTTAGATAGCTTCAGTCCGAGAGATAGGCCCAGCTCCACTTTGCGAGATTATTGTAAAGTGGGGCTGGGCGCTAATGGGTATTCTCTCAAGTCCTAAAGCCATTTATTAATGACCCCGATATGTTAGCAGTTTATGTTTGATAAGTCAACTATTTACAAGTCAAAATTTCCACGTATAATATTGGGAAAAGTTCTTTCTGTGAGAGGTGATGAATGGCCGAGAAAAGGCATATTGTCGTTGTCTGTGGCTATGGATGCCACTTGAGGGACCCGGAAGGCCGACCTACGCCGCTGATGCCGTATCTGGCCAAGGTCGTGACATACCTGTACATGAGGCAGCCGGAACTGGTTATCTTCTGCGGGGGACACACCCAGCGCGATACAGCGCCAGGAGTGACTGAAGCGCGGCTGATGGCGAATTACGTTGCGGATGCATTCAGGGGTTGTGCCTGGTTCTTCCGCGGCAAGGTCCGTCTGGAAGAGGGCTCGTATACGACACTCTACAATATTCGGAACGCCGCGGCGACCATTCGGAACTGGGCGTTCCACCACGCCAGAGGAGAAAAGGTGCGCATCACTGTCTTTTGTGAGGCGACGAGGTCGCCGAACGTGGTGATGCTTGCCCGCCATTTCATGAAGGACTTGGTTGATAGTATTGACGATATCACCGTTGAGACGGCGTCATGGGAGAGGGCCGACCCGTTCAAGCAGGTCTGGAACCTCATCTACAACCGTCTGGCCATCAAGTACCCCTTCCTGGGCTTGGCCGAGCGGGAACTTGAGCGCCGGGTCCTCCGCGCCGAGCACATCTAACTCTCTTTGAGAGGGGGCCGACGATAAGTCGGCCCCTTATATTTTTATTTCTACCACGTCGCCTTCCTGGATTATATAGTCGCGGCCGACAGTGCGAAGAAGGCCTTTAGAACGGGCGGGGGCATATCCGCCGGCTTCAAGGAGTGTTTTCCAGTTAATGACCTCGGCTCTGATAAAAAGTTTTTCAAAATCGGTATGGATGGCGGTAGATGCTTTCGAGATGAAGTCGCCTTCATGGGCCGTCCAGGCCCGGCTCTCGTCTTCTCCTGTTGTGAGAAAGGTAACCAATCCGAGGGTTTTATATGCTTTCTGGATAAGCTGATCCAAGCCGGATTCTTTAATGCCGAATTCCGTCAAGTATTCTTTCTTCTCGTCCGCGGTTGATTCGGAGAGAACCAACTCCAAAGGAGTGGAAAGAACAACATAATCCCTGTCCCCGATAGCTTTCAGCAACTTTTCGTCGGGCTGCCATCCGGAGGCCAGCTGGGCCTCGGATGCGTTCAAAACAAAAATAACTTTCTTGTCACCTAACAGTTCAAGCGGTGGTAAGTCCTTGTTTTTCTTTTCATTCCTTTTTTCTTTGGTCTGAAGGTCAGCCAGCTCGAGCTCGGTCCGAATTATCTCAATGTCATCTGCGGGGCTTGCCCCGTTAGAAGTAGGTCGCCCAGGGCGACCGTCAGTTCTAATGGGGTCAATTTTGTTGTCATACCTAATTATATCTTCATTCTCAAAAACACGGACTACATGGGCGATGGCGTCCACCTCCCTGATGTTGGCCAGGAATTTGTTTCCCAGCCCTTCGCCCTGGGCGGCACCTTTGACCAGCCCGGCAATGTCGAAAAATTCGATGGTTGTATAGATCTTTTTCTTTGAATCGGACAGCAAAGCCAGAGCATCCACTCTCTCATCGGGCACGGCAACGACACCCACATTCGGGTCTATGGTTGTGAAGGGGTAATTCTGGATGTCCACCTGCTTATTGGTCAGGGCACGAAATAGTGTGCTTTTTCCAACGTTTGGTAATCCTACGATACCTATAGATAATGGCATAGATTGTTAAATTACAGGAAAAATGAACCCAGAACAAGTTTTGTTTTCTAATC
>CAZFTW010000057.1:0-4763 GCA_964521925.1 uncultured Candidatus Saccharibacteria bacterium
CTATTCAGGAGTTTTAAGTAGGAGTCCTTGTCCACGGCCGATACGTCGTTGAGGACCCCGTCAAGACGGTAGCGGATCCTTGTTTCCTGGGCTTCCGGTTCGAAATGTATATCCGATGCCTCCAAGCGCAGTGCCCCGGCTATGAGGACCTCCAGCATTTCCGTAGCGGAGATCCGGGTAACCTTATTTTTAATGTCCGATATGTCTTTTATTTCCTCTTCGAATTTGTCGAGTGTCTCCTCTTTGACCTCGATCGCCCCGATCTCGAAGACCTCCGTGGGTTTTGCTGTTTTGTATCTTGAAAGCACTTTGGCCAGCGCTGCTGGGTCAGTTACTATCAAATTTACCTTAAACCCCTTTTTCTCGAGGTCGCCAAGGACTCGGGCCGTCTCCGGGTCTTTGGGGTTCAGAACCGCCGCGGTTAAATTGGTCCCGCTTCTGGTAATGACGGCAATGTTTGCCTTTCTGGCCTCTTCTTCACCGAGCAAAACCAGGGCATCGTTGTCTATCGGCGCCGATCTAAGATCCGAAAAAGGGAGGCCGAGCTTTTGGGCCAGAGACATCGCTTCTTCCTCGACTCTCTTTACCTGCATCTCGGCAAGCTTTTTCTCCAACTCTGTTTCTTTGTCCCGACTCGTTCCGAGTCGAGGATCCTCGATGGCCTTGCCATCGGGACTTTGGTTTGGTGTCTGTGCCATATGGTCAGATATTTAACTAATTTTATCATTTTAGAGCCCCAGAGAGTAGCCGAGTCCGAGGAAGGACACCCGAAGGCGTAGACTCTACGGCGAGTGGTGTCCTGACGAAGAAATAGGCTGCTATATGGGGCTCCCTTCGGGCTCTTTATTAACACTCTGACTGATTCTCGGAGTGGTCTCCTGGCGGTGCTTTAGCCCGCCAAGGAACTCTGTAGCAATCTAACCGAAGCAGCCCTTTTGTAAAGGAATTTTTGTGGATAAGCGGGAATTGCCGCCCCTTGACGGCCTTTAAAAAATTTGATAACATTAACCCAAGATTGATTTTACCTCCGAGATGTCCGCCGCTGGCGGACATCTTTCGTAAGTAGCTGTCCAAGAGCGAAGCGATTGGTAACAGGTACTTACCCGCCTAAATTTTGCAAAAGCAAAACTTAGGCGGGTGGTAATTTCTTAACAACTCAGCGACGCAATCAGAATTGCTTGCTTCGTTGAGAAATCACCATGTTTGATATAAAACAATTTACCTCGGCGATAAAACAGATCTCCGAAGAGAAGGGAATACCCGAATCGAGTGTCCTGGAAACCATCGAGGCCGCAATTGCCGCCGCTTACAAAAGAGAATACGGCAAGAAAGGCCAGGTCATAAGGGCGAAGCTTGATCCGGACACGGGGAAACTGGAAATAACCCAGGTTCACTATGTTGTCGAAGGCATGGACGAGGAGGGATTTGTTACCGGAGAACTTCCGGTGAAGGTCATGGACGACCGCCACGAAGAAGGAGAAGGCAGGACCCGAAGGGGCGAGGAGACGACGGAAGGTGAAACGGGCGAGATAAAGATAAAGTTCAATCCCGAGAAACACCTTGTTCTCGAAGATGCAAAAAAGAAGAACAAGAAATCCAAGATCGGCGACGAGATAGTTGAAAAGCTCGAACCGCATACCGAATTCGGCCGTATTGCCGCCCAAACGGCGAAGCAGGTCATCATTCAGCGCTTGAGAGAGGCCGAGAGGCAGGCGGTGTTCTCCGAGTTCAAGGACAGAGAGGGAGATGTCATCAGCGGGGTTGTTCAGAGGAAAGAGGGTCCTTTGGTGTTCATTGATCTGGGCAAAACCAATGGCCTGCTTATACCGGCTGAACAGATGCCCGGAGATAATTATCGCATCGGCCAAAGATTCAGGTTTCTGATATTGAAAGTGGACGAGACCCCTCGGGGTCCCGTGATACTTCTTTCGCGTTCCCACCCCAAACTAGTAACGGGACTTTTCAGGATGGAGGTTCCCGAGATCGATAACAATACGGTTGAAGTGAAAGCCGTCGCCCGGGAAGCCGGCTCAAGAACCAAGATCGCGGTCACGTCCATCGAAGACGGGGTCGACCCGATCGGTTCTTTGGTCGGCCAGAAAGGCGTTCGCGTTCAAACTGTCATTAACGAGCTTTCTGGTGAAAAAATAGACATCATCCTGTGGAGCGACAAGTCGAAAGAATTCATCGCAAACTCATTCTCTCCGGCGAAAGTGCTTGATGTGAAAATAGTGGATGAAACCAGGAGGCATGCTTTGGTTGAAGTGTCGGATGACCAGTTCTCTTTGGCCATAGGCAAGAGAGGCCAGAACGTCCGCTTGGCCGCAAAACTAACGGGCTGGAAAATCGACGTCCGGTCTCCCAGGGAAAACTTGAGTTATAAAGAAGACGAAGAAAATGATCCCGTTAGAAGTCGCCCTAACGGGTTAACGAACGAGGTAGAGAATAAATAACAACAATAGTTGTGCGCGCATAACTTATGAGTATAACTGCGCAGCAGCGACTTCTAACGGGATGACACACCAATTCAAAAAGATTGACCAGTTCCAGAGAGAACTTGTCGTAGAACTGACCAAAGACGAGCTTAAAGCATACGTTGACCGAACCGAAAGTGTCCTGGGGCAAGGCCTTCAGATAGACGGATTCAGAAAAGGCAAGACCCCGAAAGACCAGCTCAAGAAGCATCTTGACCCGGCGGTTGTTTTGGAGTCGGCCCTCGATACGGCTGTAAGGGAGAGTTTGGCTAAGGTGGTGGAAGCCGAAGGATTGGATGTGACCAACTTCACCAAGCTGGAAATAAAAGAGAATACGGCCGAGAAGCTGGTCTACCGGGTGATCTTGACTCTGTTCCCTGAAGTTAAGATAAAAGACATCACCAGCATCAAAGTTGCCAGAAAAGAAGTTACAGTTGAAGAGAACGAGGTTGAGGGAGCTCTGAAAGATATTAAGTCCTCGAGAGCTGCTTTAACGGACAAAGCCGGCCCGGCCGATACCGGAGACAGGATCGAGGTTGACTTTGAGGTTAAGGCCGACGGCGTCCCGATCGAAGGGGGAGAGAGCAAGAACCACCCCATGATACTGGGAGACAGCCGTTTCATACCCGGGTTTGAAGAGCATATTATCGGAATGAAAAAAGACGATGAAAAAACTTTCTCTTTGGTTGCCCCCAAGGATTATTACCGGAAAGATATGGCCGGAAAAAAGCTCGATTTCATGGTTAAGGTGAATAACGTCCAATCGGTTACCTTGCCTGATCTTACCGACGAGTTCGCTAAAAGTTTAGGCAACTTCAAAAGTGTTTCTGACCTTACCAAAAGCGTCAGAGGGGGGCTTCTTGAGGAAAAGAAACTCAAAGAACAGCAGAGGGTCCGGCTGGAAATACTGGACAACATAATAAAGACGTCGGATATAGCCGTCCCGGAACCAATGGTCGCCAAACAGCTGGATATGATGCTTCAGGATTTCGACAGCAATCTTCACGCTAATGGCATGGAGCTCGGGCTTTACCTTGCTCATATCGGAAAGACCCAAGAAGAACTCAAGAAGGACTGGCGCGGCCAGGCCGAAAAGCAGGTCAAAATATTCCTTGCTCTTCACAAGATAGCCAGAGATAAAGCCATCGCGGCTTCAAACGAAGAGATTAACGAACAACTGAATTCTGTCGTCCAGTCGGTGATAATGAGGGGCGGAAATCCACAGGATAATATAAATATAGAGGGCCTCAAAGAAGACATTGCGGCCAAAATAGTCAATGAGAAGACCCTGGCCCTGTTGGAGGAACTCTGTGCGGCATAAAGATCAAGCACAAAAATCAAAAAGCCCTCTTAGGAGGGCTTTTTGATTTACCGTCGATTCGATATCCCATTGCCAGTTGACGGGGCCTCTCTATATAATGAAGGGGCCTTGTTGGTTACCTCCAAAGAAGTAATTGTTCAACTGAAGGACCGACATCGATAGTATATTCTTCATTATACACTATTTTTATATTTTGTCAACCATCATTAAATAGTCATGTTCCAGTCACTCAAATACTCGAATTTAGCTCTAAGGATATCTCTGGCCGCCGTCTTCCTTTGGTTCGGGATAGATAAATTCTTCCACCCCGATTACTGGTTCAATGCCTGGGTTCCCCAGAGCGTCTCTTTGGTCTGGGAAAACATGGGCCTAAGGCCGATGGACATTGTCTATGTCTCGGCAGTGTTCGAGATACTGGTCGGAGTGAGTTTGATAACAAATATGTTCGTATTCTTCTTTTCCGGCGTTTCCATCCTGTTCCTGATCAGCATCATGTTCTTCAGCGGCTTCAGCGAGGTCATTGTCAGGGACATCGGACTGATGGGCGGATTCCTTTCTTTGATGCTTTGGCCCCGTAGTAGAAATTCGAATTGGCTCCGCCAATAGATTTTTCAAATTTCACTACGGGCCTGGCCCTCTTTTGGCTTGCCAGGTAGTGAATTTCCGATTAGTATTTTGCCTTATGGTGAAACCAAAAGGCAATCGGAAATTCTACTACCTGGACAATGCGGCGGCCACCAAGCTTCATCCGGAAGTAAAGAAGGAGATCGAGAGGGGGCTGGGCCTATACGGCAATCCGTCATCTTTCAATAATACCGGCCGTAAGGCCGCGGAGGAACTTTTCAGAGCACGGCTGAAAGTCGCGCGCTTTTTTTTTTTTTTTCAAGAAGAGGATGCGCTTACATCTTCCGGTTTGGAAGCTAACAACAAGACCATCATGTGTCCCGCATTTGCGGACCCGAAACAAA
>CAZFTW010000058.1:0-4454 GCA_964521925.1 uncultured Candidatus Saccharibacteria bacterium
TTTTAGCAGGGGTGGTTCCAAGGTATTGAACCATGACAAGGGGGTTGACTTTTTGGCTGAAAAGGCGTATAATTAAAAAATAGTGGTATTACCACCAGAGCACCTTAACTGTCGCGTAGTGCGGCCAAAACTCTCCTGCGTAGTGCGGGAAGGAGTGTGTCATGTCAGATTTCGATCTCACCTACACCCAGACTGGCGATCTCGG
This sequence comes from uncultured Candidatus Saccharibacteria bacterium, assembly GCA_964521925.1. Lineage (GTDB taxonomy): Bacteria > Patescibacteriota > Minisyncoccia > 2-02-FULL-40-12 > GWA2-44-9 > JACPAB01. The sequence goes on from CAZFTW010000058.1 coordinate 206, forward strand.
CAACAAAATCGGCGGACAGGAAGGTGCCAAGGGCATTCTCTCTGGCGAACTTGTGGTTGTGAAGCGGAGCGAGGCCAACCGCCGCTGGATCAAGATCGACGAGAACACCATCGCGGTGGACCTCGAGTCCAGCCCCGGCCTGCCCTTCGCTGGCGCCGAGATCGAGAAGCATATCGGTGTCGGCGGCGCGATCTTCCAGAAGCAGGCCGACGGTCTGTATCGGAATGGCCGCAAGGTGGGTCTCCATCTTTCCGAGCGCCAGATGAACGGCAAGTCGCTCAAGGGCTACGAGCTCCGCGATGAGCTCACCGGCAAGCCGGTGCTCAACGCGAATGAGCTCGACGCTCTGTACGACAATCCTCACCTCATACCGGAGGACTGGAAGAAGGACGAGAAAGGCAACATCCGCTTCATTTTCTTCTGGGGAACGACCTACCGCGGCTTGGGCGGCTACCTGTGCGTGAGGTGTCTGTGCTTCCTCGTCGGGTCGTGGAGTCGGCGCTGCAGCTGGCTCGGCAATGTCTGGTACGGCTACAACCCGGCGGCGCTCGCAAGTTAGGTCCTTGGGACTTGGCTCGTTGGTCAGCGTTGACCTTGGACCCTGAAACAACAGTTTTCCCTGCCTGTATAAGGGCGGGCTGACACAAAGGAGTTTAGGCACTATGCGCATATGATCTAAGCCGTCGAGCCGGGGTCTCGGCGCAACGGTAGGCTATGCAGCGTCGCGAACTGCGGGGGATACAGCCGCAAACCAACCCCCAACCACTCCCAGGAGCGTCGCGAGACGCTCCCTTTTAATTCTTGAATTTTTTAGATAGTTAACTTATAATTAATAGCATGGCAAGGCATAAGAAGAAGGAAAAGACAGCCAGCAAGCCAAAAAGAGAGACCGAGTCCGTTTTCGACATTTCCCAGGAGACCAAGAACAGCATCTGGGGGATATTGAGCTTTATTATAGCCGTTCTGGCCATATTTAGTTTCGTGGGTAAGGCCGGCTGGGCCGGAGAGGGATTCGACATTCTGGCGCGAGCGCTTTTCGGCTGGGGCTTTTTCCTGGTTCTCGTCGTTTTCATTCTGCTCGGCGTGTCTTTCATCAGGTCTATCTCCCGCCGCATTTATTTCAGTGCCGTAGTGGGCACGCTCCTGTTCGTTCTGTCCGTTCTGGCCACTTTCTATATTTTCGGCAGCGGCAACTTTGATGCCCGTTTGACCCAGGGAGGTTATCTGGGAGTCGTTTTTGGATTTCCTCTTTTATCTTCGGTCGGATTCGGAGCGTCTTTGGTGATACTTCTGGCTACGGTCGTTATCGCGCTTATCGTGTCCCTTAACGTTCCGCTCTATGGTTTGATGGCCAAAAAAGAAGAGGAAGAAGAAAAACTTCAGGACAAGGTGGTCATAAAGAAGGGCAACGAGATAGTGGATACTTCCAAAAAGCCGGAAGTAAAACCGGTCCCGGTGGCAAAGCCCGTCAAGGCGGAAGAGAAGGAGTTTGTCATCAGGAACTTCAAGAAAGGCAAATGGGCCCTGCCTCCGCTCAACTTGCTTCACGAAGACCAGGAGGAGGCCGTGACCGGGGACATCAACGCGAGCGTGACCGTCATCAAAAGGACATTGTCCAACTTCGGCATCGATGTGGAGATGGGCGAAGTGTCCATCGGGCCGACCGTGACCCAGTTTACTCTCCGCCCGGCGGTGGGAATGAAGCTGTCGAGGATAGCCGCGCTTCAGCCCGACCTCTCCTTGGCCCTTGCCGCCTACCCCATCAGGATAGAGGCGCCGATACCGGGTAAGTCATTGGTGGGAATCGAGGTCCCGAATAAAAAAGTCGCGCTTATCGGATTGCGGAATATGTTCGACCATGAGGACTATAAAAAGTCCAAATACTTTTTGCCGCTGGCATTGGGAAGGGATGTTTCGGGAAATCCCGTCTTTGCGGGTCTGGAAAAAATGCCCCACCTGCTTATAGCCGGAGCGACCGGAACCGGCAAATCGGTGAGCATCAACACCATTCTTCTCGCGATGCTTTATAAGTATTCTCCCGAGGTTCTGAAGCTGATACTCATCGACCCGAAGCGCGTCGAGCTTACTTTGTATAACGATATTCCCCACCTGATAACGCCCGTGATAACCGACAACAAAAAAGTCCTCGGAGCGTTAAAGTGGGCCCTCTCGGAGATGGACAGGCGATACGATACTCTTTCAAAGAGCGCTTCCAAAGATATCCTGTCCTACAACGCCAAAATGTCGGAAAAGAATGAATCCATCATGCCGTTCATCGTCATCGTCATAGACGAGCTGGCCGACCTGATGGCTTCGTACGGCCGTGATGTGGAGGCGGCTATCGTCCGTCTGGCCCAGATGTCCCGGGCGGTGGGCATTCATTTGATACTTTCGACCCAAAGGCCTTCGGTTGAGGTTATTACGGGTTTGATAAAAGCGAACATAACTTCGCGTGTAGCGCTTCAGGTGGCCAGCCAGATCGATTCAAGGACCATTCTTGACATGGCCGGAGCGGAGAAGTTGCTTGGCAAAGGAGACATGCTTTTCCTGGCCGGTGATGTCGCCAAACCCAGGCGCTTACAGGGGGCGATGGTGACCGAAAAAGAGGTTAAAGACGTCGTGAAGTTCCTTAAAGCCCAGGCGGAAGACCTGGATATGGAAACGGAAGAGGATGATCTGAAAGTTGATTTTGACGCCGCGGCAGGCATGAGGGGCGGTTTTGCCGGAGGGGATGACGACGCTGGCGACGATATGTATAACGATGCGAAAGAGGTCGTAGTTACGGCCGGCAAGGCCTCGGCCTCTCTTCTTCAGCGGCGCTTGCGCGTGGGCTATGCCCGTGCCGCCCGGTTGCTCGACCTTCTTGAAGAAAAAGGCGTTATCGGGCCGGGAGACGGCGCCAAGCCAAGAGAGGTCTACATTAGGCCTGACGGCACCGTGGCTCAGGAACCGGTAAATCTGGCGGTATCCGGCGGAATAAATGCCGATACTCTGGAGGCCGAGGACGAGGAGGCCTAAACATCATTAGTCTAAATATCAAAAACCAGCCGTTAAGGCCGGTTTTTGATTCGCCAGCTGGCGAGTTGATTTTAAATGGAGTTTGTGATATAATAATGTCATCTGAGTTTAGCAAGATCTTTTTTCAACACAACCGGGAGGTAGGGCATGGACGCACAGAGACAGCTTGAGCTCCACAGGATGCTGGTGGAGCAGCGACGGACAGTGGCCGCCGAGCTCAAGGAGATGATTCACGGCAACCGCGACGAGAACGCCCAGCGAAGGGGCGATAAAGTGCGGGACTTCGCCGAGGAATCCGAGATCGGCATGCGCGAGGATGTCGGGCTCGCGCTTCTCCAGATGAAGACCGAAACCCTGGCCAAGATCGATCAGGCGCTCGGCCGGCTGACGCAGGGCCTCTACGGCTACTGCACGGAATGCGGGGAGGAGATATCCGAACAGCGCCTTCGCGCTCTGCCCTTCGCGGCCCGCTGCAAGGACTGCGAACAGGCGCGTGAAGACGCCGAGCGGCGTGAGAGAGAGACGAGTCGCCGCGCGTTCGGCGACCCGTTTGGCATCCGCAGTCCCCAGTTCGACTCCAGGTAATCCCGACCCGCCGTAATGGCGGAGTCGGAGGCCCCAACAACGTGTTGGGGCTTTTGCTTTGCTTGTCCCGTTAGAGAACGCCCTCGCTTGGCGAGTGCTCCAGTCACCTTGGGGCGACTTTTCTCTAACGGGATTGATTTTATATTATGCTTTGCTAATATACGTGGGTAATTTAAACTACAGAGTTCCCTCAACATTGATAACGAAGGCTTAAGTCGGCATCAGGCCTTCAGCCCGGCCGACACCTTCGTTACCAGCATTTTTTTCTAAAGAAGCAAACCTCTCGGGAGCAGTTCAGAAAAGGACTTCTTTATAAAGAAATGCCTTCAATATTGGGGAGCCCACTCCGCGCATGGCAAAAAAAACTACTGACGAAGCAAAAACAAAACAAGTCGACCTTACGGTAAAAGAGCTTCAGGAGAAATACGGAGAGGGTTCGATAATGCGTTTGGGTCAGGTCAAAAAAGTTGACGTCGATGTTATTCCGACCGGCTCGTTGTCACTCGATATCGCGCTTGGTGTTGGCGGTGTGCCCCGAGGCCGAATAATCGAGATATACGGCCCGGAGAGCTCCGGAAAAACCACTCTTTGTCTGCACATAGTAGCGGAGGCCCAGAAATCCGGCGGTACCGCCGCTTATGTCGAT
>CAZFTW010000059.1:0-4420 GCA_964521925.1 uncultured Candidatus Saccharibacteria bacterium
TTGAAGCCGATTGTATTCTTCGATGGTGACCCTGGTCCGGGGTGTCTCGGAGGGGAAGAGCCAGTCGAGGAGATCGGAGAAGTCAGACCAGAGGGAGGCAGTTTGAGAAGAAACCGGGTTTAAAATATTGGCTTTAGCTGACTGGTAGTTTTTGGCCAGAGGTGATTTATTGAAATCAAAATTTAAATTTACCGCCGGAATGAAGTTTATGAAAAACAAAATGCCACCCAGGACGATAGTTAACGTCAGGATGGCATTCATCCTCCTTTGCAACTCCAACTCCGGATTCTCCGTTTCAAGAGAAACCGGGGTAGCTGTTGTGCGCTTGGGGAACTTTTGGAAAGAACTTACTGAGCTTTTTATGGTCGGCCTTTTTTGGAAGTCGGGTCTGGGCGAGGTCTCTCTCTGGGCCACTAATGAGGCCTGATAATTCGTCAGGGATTCTTCTAAAACATACCACTTGGCATACTTGCCGTGGCGGATAGCTTGGATCCGGCCGGTTCTCGCAAGCCACCCGATGTAGTCCTTGGCATATCCGTACTTTTCGGACAGGGTCTGCAACGACAAGTAGCCCTCCGTCTCGGGTGTTTCAGAAACTGGCTTTATGGTTGTCTTGTTTTCCGTATCTTCCAATATGAGACCTAACCAAAAGCTCCATTCAGCGCGCAAAATTGTTAAGGAGGAAGTGTCTCGAGACCCTCGAGGTCTCCGATATTCGCGAGATACTCGAGATTCACGATAAATAAGCGCCTGTGTTAATTATAACGCGCCCATAGAGGGACGCGCAAACCCTAAATCCTAAGCTCTAAATCCTAAACAAATCCAAATGACTAAAAGTCAAAAAACTAAATAATAAGATTGTTTTAGGTATTAGAATTTTGAATTTTGATATTGTTTAGAAATTAGAAATTAGAGATTAGAAATTGACTAAAACTTTATAAAAGATTGATAAAGTTTTATGTATTTTTGCCTAAAATAGCTCCTAAAGTTTGCTCGGCACACCGTTTCCAGTCAAACATACCCACCCTTTCGTAGCCCTTTTTGATAAGAGCATCCCGAAGGTTAGGATCTTCCATAACTGCCTTTACCCCATTTGAGATATCCACAGCATTGTATGGATCGACCAGTAATCCGGCATCCCCGACCACCTCCGGCAAAGAGGAGTTATTAGAAACAATCACGGGCGTTCCGCAGGCCATTGCTTCCAAAGGCGGGAACCCAAAACCTTCAAAGAAAGACGTATAAATAAATACCGATGCCAATGAATAATAAAATTTCTTATCTTCATCAGCTACATGATCTTTGAAAATTATTTTTGATCTATGGGGAGATCTCTCTGCTTCCTTAAAAATATCCTCGAACAACCAGCCCTTGGCCCCGACGATAACAAGATTCAAATTTTCAAATCCGGCACAACTTTTTATCAGGTTGAAAGCTTTTATCAAAGCGGGAACGTTCTTCCTGGGCTCTAACTTACCAAGAAATAAAATAAATTCGCGCGGTAATTCGTTTTTCTTCCTAAAATCCTCCGCTTCTTCATCTGAAGGCTTTTTGATCGAGTCGGAAATTCCCGAATAAATGGTCTTGATCCTTTCCGGCTCTATTCCGTAATGCTCGATGAGGTCATTCTTGGTGGACTCGGATACGGCAATTATCCGGTCGGGTAAATTCTTTTTGCCAAAAGAGTGGATCTGGAAACGATGCCACAGATCGCGCCTTAGAGAAAAGAACTCCCTGAACCGCAGATAGGAGAGATCGTGGAAAGTCATCACTCTCCGGCAATACGAATTGAGAGGCGCGAGAAGAAAATGGGGCGAGAAGAACGCCTCCACCCCGTTAGAAGTAGCCTCGCCGAGGTCCTTAGGACTCGCGCTAAAAGCGCGAGCGAGACTTCTAACGGGGTCCACTCCCCCAACGACGTCGTCAAGCTTCGGATAACCGAATAGCCGAGAAGACGCAAAAGTAAACTTGCCGGAGAAACGGCTTTGAAACAATTCAACGTTATCCAGGCCGAGCCAGGAGTATTTTTTTAACAACTCCGGGTCTCCCGAATAAAACAGCTTGAACTTAACACCGGGATTATCCGGGAGCATGTGCCCGAGCAGATTCTCGGTATACTCTTCAATCCCGCTTTTATATGGAGACCCCAAAACCCTGATGTCGATGCCAATTCTCATTTAACAATTACCATTTGCCATTAATTTACCAATTGCTACTTATTATTTCTGATAGTGGATACTACTTTTTGAAATATCATGGTCAATTGGTGACATTCATTATGTAGGTTGTTAATCAGCTCTTTCTCAACGGGATAACAAGATAACAACATCTTCAGCCAATATTTGGTCTCTTCGGACTCCTTCTTACATATAAATATTTTGTTAGTAAAATCCTTTCTTGAGCTTGCGTTATTTGCTTCCATATAGTTGGCACCTATACTGGTCCCGGAGCGAACTAATTGATTGACTATTGGACCCGAAACATTGTCGGTCTTCACCTTCCGACATAAATTAATTATGTCTTCTCCAAATTTGAACGTTCTATCCTCTAATTGCCTGCTTATTTCTGAATTATTCATTGGTTAAATGTTAATTTATTGGAAATTGATAAATGAAAAATGGTAATTTATTTTAATTTCTCAAGGATGTTTTCTTTAAATACTGCGACATCAAATTTTTCGGCTTGGGCGCGGCAATCTTTCGGATCGAAGCTCATCTTTTCAAATCTCCTGACCGCGTCCATCAACGAGTCCTCGGTAAGCTGGTCGAAGAATATCCCGGTCTTGCCATCTTCCACCGTCTCAAGAGCGCCTCCGGCGCGATAAGCAATGACCGGCTTACCGGAAGCCATGCCCTCGAGGGGAACAATGCCGAAGTCCTCTTCCTGGGGGAAAACCACGGCTCTAGCGCCGGAATATAGATCGGCAAGCTGGATGTCCGATATCAAGCCCACAAATTCGGTTTTATTGCCCGCTAGCTTTTTAAGTTTGTTCAGCTCCGGTCCTATCCCCGCAATTTTTAGGGGTAAATTTAGATGCTTGAACGCCCTGATGGCTAAGTCGAACCTTTTATAGGACACCAATCTCCCGGCCATGAAAAAGTAATCTCCCTTTTGTTCCGAAACCTTGAACTTGCTTACGTTGACCGGCGGATATATTACCGGCGACTGCCTGCGATAATATTTGCCGATCCTCTCCTGAATAAATTTCGAGATGGCCCAGAAATCATCTACCCTCTTTGAGGCCTCCTGGTCCCACATCCTCAAATATGTAATGAACGGGGGCAGGAAACTTTTTATCATACCGGAATATCCGAACTCCTCTACAAATTTTTGGCTGTCATCCCAAAGAAATCTGGGCGGCGTCAAACAGTAGCAAATGTGCCTGGTGCCTGGCTTTGTCAGAACGCCTTTGGCGAAAGAGGCCGAGATCGAGATGACGGTATCGTATTCCGAGAAATCGAATTGCTCTATCGCGATGGGCATCAGCAAGGGAAAAGCCCGGTGGTGTCTTTTTGCCAAAGGCATTTTCTGAAGAAATGATGTGCGGATATCCTTGCCCTCGAACACCCCGCCGGTAGCATGACGGTCGTATATTAATGTGTAGATCGGCGCTTCCGGAAAAAGAGCGCACAAAACCTGGAGCATTCTTTCCGCGCCCCCGAACTGGTTCAGGTATTCGTGAACAAAAGCAATTCGCACAATTTTTAACTTAATTAGACAGCCGAACGGTCGAAAAACATCTTTAAGGCCGTCTTGAGCATTATCTTTATGTCCATCCACAGCGACCAGTGTTCTATGTAATAAGTATCAAGAGCAACCTCCTGCTCGAAAGGCAGATCGGAGCTTCCCGATACCTGGGCTATGCCGGTAGCGCCGGCTTTAATAGCCAAGACCCTCTTGTGGTGTTTCTCGTATCTCTCGATCTCGTCCGGCTGATGAGGCCGCGGCCCGATCAAACTCATCTCTCCTTTCAGGATATTCCAAAACTGGGGAAGTTCATCTATTCTGTATTTTCTTATCAACCGGCCCACTCGCGTAACACGTGGGTCATTCTTCATTTTAAACAAAGGCCCGTCCTGCCTTTCGTTGAATACGGCCAGAGAGGCCTTTATCTCTTCGGCATTCTTTACCATTGAACGGAATTTTATGAGATCGAACTCCCTATTCCGGCTTACGCGCCTTAATCTCACAAAGGCCGGACCGGCTGTTTCCCATTTGACGGCAAGCGCTGTGACCGCGAAAACAGGCGACAAAACGATAAGCCCCGCAATAGCGCCGACAATATCCAAAACCCTCTTGGCAACCTTGCCCCAGCCCTCAAGGGCTGTCCGCCTTAATTCTATTAAAGGTAGACCGTTGATGCTATCCACGTCGAAATTGGTGGTAAGCGTTTGATAAATATTGGGAATGAATTTGAAAA
>CAZFTW010000060.1:0-4229 GCA_964521925.1 uncultured Candidatus Saccharibacteria bacterium
CTCATTAAAAGTTATCCACAGCCCTACCCTGTCTTTTAAGTTATCCACAACATACCTTACGTAGCGTGTAAAGATTTTCGGACTATCAACGTTTATGAACCCTCCTTTTTCGGCGAACCAGATTGGATTTGTGAAGTGCCATAGCGTCACCATGGACTCTATCCCCCTTTCCCTCAATGCTTTTACGACGTTCACATAATGATGCATCGCCTCATGGTCGAATCTCCCCTCCTTCGGCTCGATGCGCGACCATTCTATAGAGAAGCGGTGGATATTTTGGTTCAGTTTTTTGGCAATATCAAAATCCTCTTCGTAACGGTTATAACTGTCGCAAGCCCGACCGGAACGAAACTCCGGAGGCCTTGTTTTTTCCCACTCGGACCAATCATTATGGTTGTTCCCCTCTATCTGGTGGGCCGATGTAGCGCTCCCCCACTTGAATCCTTTAGGGAATTCTAGTTCACTCATATCCGTATTTTAGCATATTAAAACGGGGTTTATCCCGTTCAGTGTTCCTCTATGGCCTTAAGCCGTGTACTCCTCTCCTCCTCATAGTGGGAAAGTTTCCGTATCGCTCCGGACAATGCTTCGGGACTGACATAATCAAGCGCGAACATGTCCGCCTCTATTTCCTTGTTCATATCCGGCGCTTCATTCGGCCCCTTGAGCGTGTGCCCGAGAATAAGGTGCGCCAGTTCGTGGGCTATCACCGCCTCGGTTTCTTCTCTCGTCAAAACGGTGAAAGACTGATAGTCCATCTTTAACAATCCATGCTCCCCGGACAGCCACAATTGGGGATTGGGGTTCTGGGCCAGCTGGGAAATTATGGTCGGCAAGTTTTTGCCGCCATCTATTTCGTACTGTTTTTTAAGAACCGCTCCCAGGAAATCGGCTCTCTGGGTCCTGGCCAAGATATTGATGTCTTCGGTATCGTAGTCGCCCGTAAAAACAGGGTTGCTCTTTACGGTAAATATCACGAACCCGCTCACCACCAAGTTGAGCAGGATCGAAAAAGCCAGACAAGCCGTGAGTACGTTGTTGTTCAAGAGCACCCCCAAAAGGAACTGTCTGCTAACTGAATAGTAATACTCGGAACGAAAAAGAGAAGAGCTTATTCCGCTGCGAGGAGTTCAACTTCAAATATGAGAGTGGCATTAGGCGGTATGGGACCTATTCCTCTTTCACCATAGCCCAGAGAAGAAGGAATTATCAGTTTGCGTTTGCCGCCGACTTTCATGCCCTGGATGCCCAGGTCCCAGCCCTGAATAACCTGTCCCGCCCCAAGCACAAACCGGAACGGCTCTCCGCGATCGTATGAGCTATCGAACTTGGTCCCGTTCTCCAGCGTGCCGGAATAATGCATCGTCAGGCCCTGGCCAAGCTTAACTTCCGGGCCGGTTCCGGCCTTCAAATCCTGAATTTGTAATCCGTTTTCCATTTTTATCGTCCCCGTGCCGACATTGCCATCGCGTTGAGCCGATTCGTTGTTCCGCCGTCCCTGCGATTGTAAAAACGGGTCAACCTCGGTAGCGGGACGCCGGGTAAACAGCCAGACACCGATTCCGACAAAAATTATTATCAATACGTAAGCAAAAACTGTTTTGGTCATTCCGATAGATTACTATAAGGGTCTTGGTTTTTCAATCCGGAAGTAGTCCGGATCGATGGTGCGTTCAAAGCATGTGCGGCCGATCCCGTGCTGCCACGTTTCCGGGGCCGGATATATCATCGGCACGGCTCTTGGTCCGCCTTCGCTCTTGGTCTCAAACACGGCACACAACTGGAATTTCAATGGCCCCAAAATCCGATACTCGTAGGGCTGGCCCGTCTTGGGATCCGCCGGGACGACCATGCCCAAAAGGTCGTTGGGAAGCTCGCTCAGGTTGCCGGGCAGGGCGCTTTTGTTCTGCCAATAACTTATCACCTGGCTTTGGATGACGGAAAGATCATTGACGCGTCGTTCGTCGAACCTGGCCGTGCGCCTGTCCGCCGGAGTGCCGGCTACGAAGAACCCGAACACCACGGCCGCCAACACAATGGAAATAACGGTCCAGAGAAAAGCGCGAGGGGATTTTTTCGACCTGAGCTCTTTGAAATAATAATAAAACACCGAACCGGCAATGAAGAAAATGGTCAGGACTTTGAGTATGAACCTTACCGTTACTTCCCCCTCAAGAAAAGTGTTCAGCAAAGCCACCAGGTCTCCTATTATCGTAAGACCGGCGGCAAAAACCGTAAGATACAAAAGCCACTTCCTTATCTTCAGGTCTTTTTTCTCGGGATTTTTTTCCATATCGCGCCTCAAGAACCTGGAAGCCCAGACATAGATAGGAAAAACAACTATCAAAAACGCCAATGACTGGCGAATGCTTCCAAAATATGACGACTTGCTGAAGTAATAGTCGGTGAGGATGTCCGGAAAGTATATATTAATGTATTGGAAAACGGGTATCCCGAAACTAACGGCGCGGTTGACCAGCGTGATTATCGCCAGCAGATACATAAATACGTCCTTCTGGATGTTTTTTGTTATGTCGCTCATAAATTAATATTAGCATCAATCAGAGCAAATTAAAAATCCCCTAAAGGGATCTGTTGAGGATTGTCTCCACGGCCGACACGATCTTGAATTCATCTTCAGCGGTAGCGGTAAGCGTGATGGTCTTGTGTCCGATATCGGGCGGCAGCCGGAACTTTTTGCTTTCCCGGATAAGCCGGGCTTGTTCGGCCGGGTCGGTGATATTCCTTCTCAAAAAATTCTTGACCAGCACGTTGTCGTCGGCGGGCCGGAGAAGAATTATGGAAAGGTTTATCTCGAACCGGCGCTCGTGAAGAGCCACCGCGCCGCTGGGCGTAATGGCAAACACACCGTTCTGTCCGGCCAGCACTTCTCTGATGGCGCTCATTGAGGAACCGTAGTAGTTTCCCAGATATTCGTCGTGCTCAAGGAATCTCCTCTCGGCTATTCCCGACTCGAACTCCTCCCGGGACACGAAATTATATAAACCGAGGTCTTTGTCGTTCCTCGGTTTGCGGGTCGTGGTATTCCTGACCATTGCCAAGCGGCCATCGAACACCCCGAGCAGGCGTTCCGACCAATAGGTCTTGCCTATCGCGGTCGGACCGACCAGAGCCACAAGCGAATGGGGTCCGCGAAGCTCGGAGAACATGTCACCGAACTTTAAAGTCAGGGTTTCGTATTGCTTTTCCCATTCCGGGTCATGGCCGTAGAAAGCCCGGACATCCATCCCGCGTTCCAAAGCATCGCGGAACTCTCCCATCACCCCGGAAGATACTCCGAAGATGCCAAGAGTGTCGCAGCATCTCATCAACTCAAGGTCAAACCGGAGAGTCCGCTCGCGGCTTAACGGTCCGCCTTCGGAATCCTCGTAGGTGAGAGCATCGAACGGCATGACAGGCGAATAGCCGGCCAACCGGGCGATCTCTTTCGCCTGCGGCCCAAAGTCGCGCATCCGGGTTGGAATGGCGCAATAAAGTATCTTGCCGGAACCGGACACTATGCCCATAATGCCTCGTTGTAAAGTTACGTATGGGAAAATTCTAAAGGATTGAATTTGAGATTCAACCTGGATATCAACAAAGAGAGCTCGGCGTCTATGGTTATCATCTGACCTTTCTTATTTTGACCCCGGTTTTTTTGGACAGGTCCAATACCGCTTTCGAAAGCTCATAACGGCTGGAGTAAAATTGCTTGTAAACGACTTCTCTTACTCCGGCATTGACCATCATTTTGAAGCAATCGTAGCAGGGCGATACGGTCTGATAGATGGTTGCGCCTTCGATGGCCGCGCCGTTGCGGGCCGCTTGAGCAATTGCGTTCGCTTCGGCATGAACGGTCCTTATACAATGGCCATCAACTATCTCGTGGCCGACATCATCGCAATGAGGCAAGCCGCGGGGAGCACCGTTATACCCGGTGGACATTATGACGTTGTTTTTAGTGATAACGGCCCCGACGTGAGCCCGGTCGCAAGTTGAACGTGAACCGACATGTTCGGCGATCTTAATAAAATACTCGTCCCAGTTGGGCCGCTTATTCTTTTTTTGTTTTTTCACCATTCCCGCAGGTTGCTATATTTATTGAGAGAGGTCAACCCCGCCCTTGAGAACAGATGGCTTTCAGCAATAATAGCTTTATAATAAGCTCCCTCTGTCGAATCAAAAAACTGTGTAAATTTGAAGCTAATTTCATTAGATTCTGTTCTCAA
>CAZFTW010000061.1:0-4218 GCA_964521925.1 uncultured Candidatus Saccharibacteria bacterium
CGATCCAAATCATTAAAGCGGTTCCAAGCTATTGATTAGAAAACATCCCGTTAGAAGCCGCGAGGGCTCGCAGCGCGCCTCTGCTTCTAACGGGATCAACCACGCAAAAACCGCCATTTCTGGCGGTTTTTGGTTAGATTTAGAATAGAATAACTCTATGCGTTTGGCCAAGGTCAAGGCGAAAGCGAAGCCCGGACCGAGCCATACTGAAGTATGGTGAGGGAGGACTGGAACTCTCAACGCAGAGATTGGGCAAACCCTTGCGGTGTGCCGTCGGCTCTAAACTTTAGTTGAGCCAGGCATACGCATAAGTTATTCTCCTACTACTTCGTTGAATCCTGTTCCGGCAGGTATCAACCGGCCGATAATGACATTCTCCTTGAGACCGCGGAGGTGGTCTTCTTTGCCGACTATCGCGCTCTCAATAAGTATTCTGGCGGTTTCCTGGAAGGAAGCGGCCGAGAGGAAGCTGTCGGTGGTAAGGGCCACTTTGGATATGCCCAAAATAAGCTGCTCGTATGTCGCCTCGGCCTTTTTCTCGCCTTTTACTATTTCGTTCTCCTGCCAGAGGCGTTTTTTCTCGACTACATCGCCGGAAAGAAGGTCTGTATCGCCCGGATCGGCCACTTTGACCCTTGAGAACATCTGGCGGGTGATAAGCTCCACGTGTTTGTCGTTGATGCTGTCTCCAGTCGGAAAGTAAATGCTCTGGACCTCCCTGACAATGTACCTGGCAACAGTATCTACGTCATTAGTGGTAGCAAAGAGTTCTTTGAGGTCAACATGTCCCTCGCTCAGCTGCTGGCCCTGCGAGATGAGGTCGCCTGAAGAAACGGATATCGCAATGTTCGGAGCCACGGCATATTCTATTTTCTCGGCGGTATCGGAAACCTCAACTGTGATTATCTTGTTCTTGCCGGTATCCTGGACGGAGAGAACTTTCCCGTTCACATCCGCGAGCAAGGCCTTGAACTGCGGCGGCCGAACCTCGAATATCTCTTCGACTCGGGGCAAACCCATGGTAATGTCGGCGCCGCCGGCAACGCCTCCGGTGTGGAAGGTCCTCATCGTCAGCTGTGTGCCCGGCTCTCCGATGGCCTGGGCGGTCACGATACCGACCGCTTCGCCTATTTGAACCATCTTGTTCTTCGAAAGGTCGTAGCCGTAGCACAAGCGGCAGATGCCGTTAAGCGATTTGCATTTTATCGGCGAGCGGATCTTTATCTTATCAAGCTTCAATTCGTCTATTTTCTTGGACGCTTCTTTGTCTACTATCTTCCCCTTCTTAACCACTATCTCGCCATTGGCATCGACAATGTCCTCCATGACAGTCCGGCCTTTGACCCTTCTGCCCAGCGGTTCGCCGCTGAATTTTGAGTCCTCGGCAAAAAGCGTATAGCCCTCTTTGTCTTTGCAGTCCTCTTCGGTGATAACGACGTCCTGCGCGACATCCACCAACCTTCGGGTCAAGTATCCGGCAGTCGCGGTCTTAAGAGCGGTATCTACCAAACCCTTTCTGGCTCCATGGGTGGAAATGAAGTATTCAAGTGAAGTCAGACCTTCTTTCAAAGAGTTCTTCACCGGCAATTCTATGAATTCTCCGGCCGGATTGACGAAAATACCTCTCATACCCATCATCTGGTCGAGAACAGACCAGTTACCTCGGGACTTGGAATCAACAATTAGGAACGCCGGATCCTGCCCGGAAACCTGTTGCTTGACCAGAACCGAAAGTTTGGACTTGGTCTCATTCCAAATTTCGATCGCTTTGGACCTTCTTTCGTATTCCGTCAAAAGACCGTCCTCATAAAGCTGCGCGTTCTCTTCTACCAATTTTTCGGATTCGGCGATTATCTGCTGTTTCTCCGGCGGTATCTTAAGATCGTTCATACCCCATGAGATACCCGACACGGTCGCATAGTGGAATCCGAGGTCTTTGACCTTGTCGAGGAATACCACCATAACTTCTTCTCCGTATTCGTCCCAGATATCGGAACCGATATATTTCAAGTCGGGTTTGGTCAAGAGTTTATTTATGTATCTGTGGCCTTTGGGCAGAGTTTTGTTGAATATCATCCGTCCGGGAGTCGTCTCTATCATTTTCGGCTCCTCATTTCCAACAACATAATCCGGATTGGGAACTTTTATTTTGGCCCGGAGGTCAACAAAATCGTTCTCAAACGCCAGAAGTGCTTCGTATCTGGATGAGAACACTTTTCCTTCACCTTTTGCGCCGTCTAAAACACTGGTCAAATAGTAAATTCCGAAAGACATGTCGTGGCTGGGGGTGGCGACCGGCTCTCCGGTTGCCGGCTTCAAAATACCGTGTGTCGAGAGCATGAGTTCTTTGGCCTCTTTCTGCGCTTCGTTGGTCAAAGGCAAATGAACGGCCATCTGGTCTCCGTCGAAGTCAGCATTGAAAGCGTGGGTCGGAAGAGCCGGGATCTTGACGGCTTTACCTTCGATAAGTATCGGCTTGAATGCCTGCACCGAAAGACGGTGTAAAGTCGGAGCGCGGTTGAGCAATACCAGCTTGTCATGCATCGCCTCTTCAAGAGCGGCCCAGACATCGGGGGTTTCCTGTTCTATCAAACGGGTGGCCGACTTGATATTGTGGGCCAGTTCTTTGCGTATCAAAATTCCGATGACGAACGGCTTGAACAATTCCAGAGCCATGTGTTTGGGCAAACCGCATTCGCCCAAACCGAGTTCCGGCCCGATGACGATAACGCTTCGGCCCGAATAATCAACGCGCTTACCGAGCAGGTTCTGCCTGAATCTTCCTTGTTTGCCTTTGAGCATGTCGGCCAATGACTTCAGCGCCCTTTTCTGACCGGTGGAGGCCGCGGTCGTAACCTGGCCCCTTCTCATCGAATTGTCTATCAGGGCATCCACCGATTCTTGAAGCATTCGCTTCTCGTTCTTGGTGATGACCTCTGGAGCTTTCAACTCGAGCAAATGCTTCAAACGGTTGTTTCGGTTGATAACCCTCCTGTAGAGATCATTCAAGTCGGACGTGGCATACCGGCCGCCGTCGAGCGGAACCATCGGACGCAACGCGGGAGGAATGACCGGCAAGCTCGTCATGATGGTCCATTCCGGCCGGATACCAGCCTTGATCATTCCTTTGGCAAACTTCATCCTGCGGGCTATCTTTCTCTGTTCCAGAGGATTGACCTCGTTTCGCAACTCCCCTTCCAGCTCTTTCACAAGATCTTCCAAATTCAGCTCTTCAAGCAACCTTCGGACGCCTTCGGCGCCTATTTTGGCTTCGAATACTTCCCCGTATTTCAAGGAAAGATCCCTGAAGTCCAGTTCGGAAATTATTTCGTATTTCTTGAGATTTTTGAGGTTGTTCTTCTCTCTGTCCTTGAGCTCCTTCAAATTCTCCTCGCCCTCTTCGTTCTTTGCATTTTTCAGCTTTGATTTGAACTCGGACTCTATTCTCTTCATCGCTTCGGCTTTCAGGTCGTCGTTGACCTTGGTCACGATATAGCTGGCAAAGTAGATTACCTTTTCCAGATCGGGCAAAGATACGCCGAGTATGGTGGCTATCTTTGAAGGCACACCTCTTAAGAACCAGATATGGGCAACCGGAGCGGCCAATTTGATGTGGCCCATTCTTTCTCTTCGGACGATGGAACGGGTAACCTCGACGCCGCACCTGTCGCAGACAATGCCTTTGTAGCGGATCCTCTTGTATTTGCCGCAATAACATTCCCAATCCTTGGTCGGCCCGAAAATGGCCTCGGAGAAAAGGCCGTCCCTCTCGGGTTTCTGGGTTCGGTAGTTTATGGTCTCCGGCTTGGTTACCTCGCCGTAAGACCAGGACATTATGTCCTCGGGTGACGCGATCTTAAGTTTTATCGATGATAAGTCCATCCCGTTTAGAAGTCGCTGCTGCGCAGTCCGGTGGTCAACCGTTTGTGTGCAGAACAACTATTGTTATTTATTTGATATTTCATTCGATTAACCCGTTAGGGCGACTTCTAACGGGATCCATTTTATTTTTCCAACAGTTCGACGTTCAAGGCCAAACCCTTTATTTCGGACAATAATACCTTGAATGATTCCGGCAAATGCGGCGCTTTTATCTCTTCCCCGTTCACGATGGACTCGTATGTCTTCGCGCGGCCCAGAACATCGTCGGATTTGATGGTCAGCATTTCTTGCAGGGTGTGGGCGGCCCCGTATCCTTCCAGAGCCCACACTTCCATT
>CAZFTW010000062.1:0-4131 GCA_964521925.1 uncultured Candidatus Saccharibacteria bacterium
AAGCTTCAGTATGTCCCAGCCGCCTCCGGACAAAGAAAGATAGTCCGTTATTTGGGCCAGATTGAATCCCTCGATGCTGATATCGGATGCGGTGAACAGATTGGCCACGGTTAATGAAACTATATCGGTATCCATTTTATTTTAGGGCTGATTCCAGGTTGTAAGCGATATTTAGAACGGTCTGCTCGTCAAAATATTTCCCTATTATTTGAAAGCCCACGGGCATATTGCTTTCTCTGCCCAGTCCGCAAGGCACGGAAATGCCGGGCAAACCCGCGAGATTGAGCGGAACAGTATAAACGTCTTCCAGGTATAAAGCCAAAGGATCGGATGCCTTCTCGCCTATCTTGAAAGCGGTGGTCGGAGATACTGGTCCGACTATTGCATCAACTTTTTCGAAAGCCCTATCGAAATCCTGGCGCAAAAGAGCCCTGACTTTCTGGGCCTTCAAATAGTAGGCGTCGTAGTATCCCGACGACAAGGCGTATGTGCCGAGGATTATCCGTCTTTTCGATTCCGCACCCAAACCTTCGGAGCGGGAGTTCAGGTAGACATCAAGCAGAGAGTTGTCTTTAGACGAGTGCCCGTATCTGATGCCGTCAAAACGGGCCAGGTTCGAAGAGACCTCGGAAGGCACGATTATATAATAAGCGGCTAGAGCGTGTTCAAAGTTGGGCAGAGATATCTCTTCGATTATACAGCCCAGCTCCGCGAGCTTGTTTACGGAGTGTCTGACCTTTTCTTCAACCTCCGGGCTCAAGCCCTTTCCGAAAAATTCCTTCGGAACCCCTACCCTAAGGCCCTTGATGTCGGAATTAAGTTTTTTCGAAACTTCAGGAACGGCCTTGTTCAAAGTGGTGGAGTCGAATTTGTCGTGGCCGGCCATGGCCTCAAAAACCAGAGCGGCATCTTCGACATTTTTTGTTATCGGCCCTATCTGATCCAAAGACGAAGCCATCGCTATAAGCCCGTGGCGCGAGACCCGCCCATAACTTGGCTTGAACCCCACCACTCCGCAAAAAGCCGCCGGTTGGCGTATCGAACCGCCGGTGTCGGAGCCGAGGGCGAATACCGCCAGGTCCGCGGCGACGGCTGCAGCCGAACCGCCTGAAGAACCTCCCGGAACTCGCTTAGAGTCATGAGGATTTTTTGTCGGACCGAAAGCGGAATTCTCCGTGGAGGTTCCCATTGCGAATTCATCCATGTTGGTTTTACCTAAAAACTGCGCTCCCGCCCCGCGTAATTTATTTATGACCGAAGCGTCGTATGCCGATACGTAATTCTCGAGTATCTTTGAACCCGCGGTGCAAATGGTCCCGTCAATAAGTATGTTGTCCTTGATTGCGCTTGGCACACCCGATAAAACACCACTCGAGCCGTTATTTTGGAATTTTAATGTTGAAAGATAGGCGTTAAGTTTTTTATTTTCTTTGCCTACTTTTTCAACATAATGCTTGAATATTTCCTCGGCTGAAAAATGACCCTTAGCCAGGCTTTCTTTTATATCGCGGATTGTATAATTAGTTTGAGCTTTGGTCATTTGGATTTGTTTAGAAATTAGTAATTAGAAATTAGGACTTCCGCAAGACCGATTTCACCTTAATAAATCGGTCTTGTCGGTATGGTGCCTGCCCGATAAGCTTTCCGTTCAGGTCTTCGTTCATTTCAAAGTCATTTCTGTGTTCGTCAGAGCGGAAAGAGTTGACCAGGCCCGTTATCTGATATGCCGGTTCTACTTTGGAAGTATCGGCTTTGTTCAGTTGGTCTGTGAAGTCCAAGATAGAGGCCAGCTCTTTGCCGAATTTTTCCTCCTCTTTTTCGGTAAGTTTTATGCGTGCCAGCTTGGCAATATGTTTTATATCTATTTTCACTTGAGTATATTTAAAAACTCCTTCTCACTGATTATCTTTACCCCCAATTTACGGGCCCTTTCGTATTTCGAGCCCGGCTCTGTTCCGGCTACCACATAATCTGTGTTTTTGGACACCGAAGAAGAAACATCGCCTCCGTATTCGCGTATCTTTTCTTTCGCTTCCTCCCGGGACATCCTTTCGAGGGATCCGGTCAAAACGAATGTCTTGCCTGCAAGCTTTTTCGAATGCCTGGCCGGCTTCTCCTCGGTCACCCTGACTCCGGCCTTCTCGAATTTTGAGATCAGTTTAGAATTGTATGGCTTTTCGAACCATTCGTAAATGCTCTTTGCGACCACCGAACCGATGTCGGGAATGGCATTCAGCTTCTCTTGCGAGGCCCTTCGGAGATTCTTAAGCTTGTGGAATTTTTTAGCCAGAGCAAAAGCGGTCTCTTCTCCCACATGGGGTATGCCCAGCGCGTAGATGAATTTATGAAGGGGCACTTCCTTTTTTGCCCGGATAGCGTCAATGGTATTTTGAGCCGATTTCTCGGCGAATCTTTCCAGGTTCAGCAGATCCTCTGTTTTTAAAGTAAACAGGTCGGCGGCATCTTTTATTAACGCGGCGGCCATAAGCTGGTCTATTATTTTCGGGCCCACCCCGTCTATGTCCAGGGCTTTTCTGGATACGAAGTGGTATATTCCTTCTCTTTTAATTGCCGGGCAATCGCTGTTGGTGCATCGAAAAGCCACCTGCCCGGATATTTGCGCCACTTTACTGCCGCAGACCGGGCATTTGGCGGGCATATGGAAATTCCTCTCTTTTCCGGTTCGCAGTTCTTTAAGAACCTTTTTTATGTCCGGTATGACGTCGCCGGCCCTGCCTACGATAACGGTGTCTTTTATTTTTACGTCCAAGCGTCTTATCTCATCCAGGTTGTGAAGGGTTGCGCGGGATACGGTGGTTCCGCCGATCTGGACCGGCCGCAAAACGGCCACCGGTGTCAATGTTCCCGTTCTGCCGACCTGGACAATGATATCCTCGACTATCGTCTCGGCTTCTTTGGGCGAGAATTTATAGGCAATCGCTCCACGAGGGGCTTTGCCGACCACTCCTGTTCGTTGGAACGCTTTTTCGTCGTTGAGGATGACGACTATCCCGTCTACCTCGTAATCCAGCTTGTCGCGGTGTTCTTCCCAATAGTCCCGGAACTTTTGGACTTCGGTGAGGTCTTTGGCGAGTCGATTGTGGGGGTTGGTCTTAAAGCCCAAGTCCTTCAGTATTTTGTGCTCGTCCTCGTGGGTTTTCTGTCCGAGATCGGTTACGAGAGAATATGCGAACGAATCGAGATTCCTTGAAGCCGTGATCTTCGGATCCAGTTGTCTTATCGAACCGGCCGCGAGGTTGCGGGGGTTGGCATATGTCTTAAGACCGGCCTTGGCCTGCTCTTTGTTTATTCTTTCAAAACCCTTCTTGGTTATGAATACTTCTCCTCTCACGGCCACGTCTTTTTTCACATCCAGAAGAAGTGGAACGGCCTCGACCGTTTTAAGGTTTTGGGTCACATCTTCCCCTATCAATCCGTCACCCCGAGTCGAGCCGGCAAAAAGAGCGCCTTTTTTATATATCAATTCAATCGCCAGGCCGTCGATCTTGAGCTCACAATAGTATCCGCCTTTTTTCGCTCCCGGAAAGATCTTCTCAAAACGCGCTTCCCATTCTTTCATATCCTCCTGTCCGAAAGCGTCGTTGAAAGACAACATCGGCTTAGGATGTCTGACCTTGGCGAACTGCTTAAGCGGTTTTCCGCCTACTCTTTGGGTCGGCGAATCCGGTGTGACCAATTCCGGGAATTGCTGCTCCAAGTCAAAAAGCTCCTTTTTCAAAGAATCCAGGGCCTCTTCCGAAATTTCTTGTTTGTCCAAGACATGGTAAAGATAGCGATGTTTATTTATCGCCGTTTTAAGCTTTTCAATGCGTTCGCGAGCCTCGTTTTTAGTCATCTCTTTTGAAAGCATAAAGATGACCGTATTATATCAAAATTAGGCCGTAATTAAAGGGCTATTCTTGTATAGAAAATGCCCGAGTGACAGTTCGGAAAGTTCCGGTGACGGTGTGGTTGAGGGGACTTTCAGTCGGAGCACAAGTGCCAGGCACGGCACCAAAAATTAAAGTATAAGTTGCTCCGTTGGACATAACCGGTTGAGGCACGGGCGGCTGTTTGTCTCTTTGGGTGTAAAGGCACCACTCCACAGCGCTATCGGCGGCATATATGGCA
>CAZFTW010000063.1:0-3989 GCA_964521925.1 uncultured Candidatus Saccharibacteria bacterium
TCTCCGGTGCGAGTGTCTTTAAGGCCGACGGTTGCGGCAATATTGCCGGCAAACACTTCTTTTATTTCTTCTCGCTGGTTGGCATGCAATCGGACAATACGGCTTATTCTTTCCTGTTGTCCGCTTCTGGTATTTAAAACGTACGAGCCAGAGGTAAGTTTTCCCGAATAAACCCTGAAGAATGTCAGGGCTCCGACGAACGGATCGGTCGCGGTCTTGAAAGCCAATGCGGCAAAAGGGGCATTGTCGTCGGGCTCGGCCGTCTTTGCCTCACCGGTTTTTTGAACGGTTATTCTTGCCGGAGGAATATCCAACGGGGATGGCAGGTAATATGCCACCGCATCCAAAATGAGCTGAACTCCTTTATTTTTTAACGCCGAGCCGCACAATACCGGAAAGATCTTATTCTCGATAGTGGCTTTTCTGATGATGTTGCGAAGAGTATCTGGATCCGGCTCTTTTCCTTCCAAATATTCAGCCATTGCCTTGTCATCCTGCTCGACTATCCTCTCGACTGAAACCGCTCTTTCTTTCTTGGCCTCCTCTAAAAGATGGGCGGGTATCTCGCCTTCTATGACTTTCTCTCCCCTTTCGCCTTCGAAGGAGTAGTATTTCATCTTCAAAAGATCGATGATGCCCTTGAACTGGTCCTCGTGGCCGTCCGGGATCTGAAGCTTTACCGCATCCGGAGAAAGCCGGGCCAGGATGGATTGAAAAGATCTTTCAAAAGAAGCTCCCAACCGGTCAAGCTTATTTATGAAGCAAACTCTGGGCACCTTGTAGTCATCGGCGTACCGCCAGTTTGTTTCGGACTGCGGTTCCACGCCCGCCACTCCGTCAAAGACAACAACGGCGCCGTCAAGCACACGCAAAGAGCGCTTTACCTCGATGGTGAAGTCAATGTGCCCCGGAGTGTCGATGATGTTGAGCTTAACTTTTTCGGCGTCTTTGTCTTTTGCGTCTGAAGGAGTCCAATAGGCAGTTGTGGCCGCGGCGGTGATGGTAATGCCCCTTTCCCGCTCCTGTTCCATCCAATCCATGACTGTGTCCCCCTCGTGGACTTCGCCTATTTTATGAGAAATTCCGGTATAAAAAAGAATGCGCTCACTGGTAGTCGTTTTACCTGCATCAATATGGGCTATTACGCCAATGTTTCTGATTTTTTGAATAGGATAATCTGACATAAAAAATTTTACCGGTCCCGATTTTGTTCAAATTTTTTAAATTTGATTATAAAATCGAGGATCCTCGATTTGCTAATTGTGCTTTGCGCAAAGCAAATCGGGACATCGATGTGAGCGATAACTCCGAAATTCCTTATTTTTTCTATGGGATAATCACTCATTTTTAAATAATATTTAAAAATCGCTGATTTACGCGGATTGGTACGCGGATCTACGCAGATGTTTATTTTATCAGCGTTTTTCCGCGTAGCCAAGTTTTACTTGGCACATCTGCGTTAATCCGCGATTTATCCAGCATTGCTGGATAAATGCTTACCAGGCGAAATGAGCGAAGGCCTTATTGGCTTCGGCCATTCGATGAGTGTCGGCTTTTTTCTTGACCGCGCCGCCAGTATTATTGAAGGCATTTATTAACTCCTCGGCCAGCTTGTCTTCCATGGCCTTGCCCTTGGACGCACGCGCCGCATCTATTATCCAGCGGATAGCCAAGGCACTCCTTCTCTCGGGCCTTACCTCTATCGGAACCTGATAATTGGCTCCGCCGATTCTTCTGGACTTAAGCTCCATATTCGGCGCGGCATTATCGAAGGCCTGCTGAAGCACATCCATCGCCGGTTTACCAACGGCCTTTTCGGCTTTTTCAAGGGCGCCGTAAACTATCTTGGTGGCAATCGACTTCTTTCCGGCATTCATTACTTTATTGATTATTTTGGCAACCAAAAGGTTCGAGTACTTCAAATCCGGTTCTATTATTGCCCTCTTTTTTACTGGTCTTCGCATGTTGTTTAGAAATTAGTAATTAGAAATTAGAAATTTTACTTCGGTTTCTTGGCACCGTATTTACTTCTTTGCTGTTTTCGGCCCTCAACTCCTCCGGTATCAAGCACGCCCCGGACTATGTGGTATCGGATACCCGGCAAATCCTTCCCTCTGCCGCCGCGCAAAACCACTACCGAGTGTTCCTGGAGATTGTGGCCGATGCCCGGAATGTATGCGGTTACCTCCATACCGTTGGTCAACCTGACCCTGGCTATTTTTCTCAACGCCGAGTTGGGCTTTTTTGGGGTCATGGTCCTGACCTGGATACAAACCCCCCTCTTGAAAGGCGCGGGGTAGAACACCGGCCGGTTATGAATATTGTTGTGTCCGTATGCCAAGGCCGGCGACTTGGTTTTCGCTCTGGCTATTCTTCTCGGTTTTTTCAGGAGTTGTCTGAACGTTGGCATAAAAATAAGACCCTTAGGTCTGGTGAAGTATAGCAAAATCTCCATTAATGTCAAAGTAGCCCCCTAATTTAACACCAATCTCTGGCGCGATGCCAGGGATTTTTAATTTATGATAAGGCATTCTGGTGAAGGTGTAGAATCCTACTCCGAGACAGAATGCCAAAGGATAAATTAAAAATAACGGCATCCCTCTGGGTTGTTGCTAAAATTGCCCGACTCTTCGTTGCTCCTCCTCATGGTAGAGTCTACGATTTCGTCGTCGCGCCTAGACCCGGGCAATTTTAGCTAACAACGCGCCTGGGAGCTGGTGTTAATTTAGGGGGCTAAGCCGGTTAGAAGTTCATATACCCACCCCACCACGGGAAAGATGAGGGGAAAGACGTATATCAGGAAAACGATAAGCAGTATCAAACTATACTGATACAGGAACTTTTTCAGGGCAAAAAACCTGGCCGGGAGGAAAGTCATCAAAAGCCAGTGGCCGTCGAGGGGCGGGATGGGAAAAAGGTTGAAGATCGCCAGAACAAGGTTCAAGACGATAATGAAAGAGATGAGTTCCGGCACTAAGGGGGAGGTAAAAACATCGGGCAGGAACCGAAGCGTAAAGCCGAACAAGCCGGCCAGTATCAGATTCGAGGCGGGGCCGGCGAATGCCACTTTTGCGGGGCCGTATTTCCGGTCACGCAGGTTTTCCGGAACATAGGGAACCGGCTTTGCGTAACCGACCACGAACGGAGAGCCGACCAAAACCAGGAACAGTGGAAGAAGGACCGAACCGAACATATCCAAATGCTTTAACGGGTTTAAGCTTAATCGGCCAAGGTTCCTGGCGGTCGGATCGCCCAAAGAGTTAGCCATCAATCCATGGCTGACCTCGTGGATGACAACCGAGTAGAGCAGAACAATTATCTGAAATATAGACAGCAGTAATCCATCCATCCCGTTAGAAGTCGCTACTGCGTAGTCCGGGAACGACCGGTTTATGCGCAGAACGACTATTGTTATTTATTCTATACTTCATTCGTTTGACCCGTTAGGGCGACTTCTAACGGGATCCATGACCTTGAAATGTTAGCAAGATTGAGGTATAGTAGCAAGATTAAATCCGAAGCACGAAATCCGAAATCCGAAACAAATTCAAAATCATAAATTCAAACATCTAAACCTTTAGAATTTTAGAAATTAGAATTTAGATATTGTTTCGAATTTCGTTATTCGAATTTCGAATTTCGTTATGACTAAATGTCCAAAATGCGGTAAAAAATCTGTGATGGTCACAACGCGGGTATTGCTTCGCGGTCATTATAATCCGACTTCCAGGTCGCGACGTTATCCCAATCTCCAGTGGGGCCGTATTGACGGCAAAAGAGTGAAGATCTGCACTGACTGCATCAAAACCTTAAATAAAACCAAGTAGCTGCGGGCCGTCGTATAATGGTAGTACGCGTGGCTGGGGGGTTAGAATGCCGGGGGCATTCTAACGGGAATTTTAAAAAACTTTAGTTTTTGTCGTCGCGGTCGGGACGGAGTATGCCGGTAGTACGCGTCCATGGGGTGGATGTAGACCGGGTTCGATTCC
>CAZFTW010000064.1:0-3843 GCA_964521925.1 uncultured Candidatus Saccharibacteria bacterium
AGAATTTGTAAAATTTGCCAATGAAGATCTGTTGATGGAAACAATTGAAACACTTGATGATTTAGAAAAGGCCCGCCAAAATTTTGTAAAACAAAACTTAGGCGGGCAGGCGGCTCAAGAGGGATTAGATCAAGTGTTGAAGAAATTCCATGACCTGCTGAAAAGGTACAGTGTAGAGAGGATAGATACGGGAGGCGCATTCGACCCATTGATGCACGAGGCAGTCAGCACGACAGAGTTCCTTGACCCGCTAAAGCAGGGTCAGGAAACCACTCCGAGAGAAGAAGGCGGAGATAAAATAGAAGAAGTAAGAGCCGGATATACGATGCATGGAAAAGTAATTAGGCCAGCCAGAGTAAAAATAATAAAATAAGTTTTTGTCCGAGAGCGGAGCGATTGGTAACAAAAAGTTACCCCGCCCTCTAAGCAGATTCGGAGCATAGAGGGCGGGGTGAATAGATTGCAACCACTCACTTCGTTCGCGGGCAATCAAATTCATGGCAAAAATATTGGGAATCGACTTAGGGACAACTAATTCGGCAATGGCGGTGGTGGAAGTGGGCCAGCCGAGGATATTGGAGAACAAAGAGGGCATGCGAACCACGCCTTCGGTCGTCGCAGTCGGAAAAAGCGCGGAAAGATACGTAGGCGTGACAGCCAAACGCCAGGCCGTAACCAATCCCGCCAACACCATTTTTTCCGTGAAACGGCTCATCGGCCGCCGATTCAAGGACGATGAGGTCCAGCGGGACAAGAAACTCCTTCCTTATGAGATAAGGGAGGCATCCAACGGAGCCGTCGAGGTGAAAATGGGAGACCCCGTAAAATCTGGCGATCACGGGGCAGGCAATTGGCATAAGCCGGAAGAGGTTTCGGCGATGATATTACAAAAGCTTAAGGCCGATGCCGAAGACCGTCTGGGAGAGAAAATTACCGAGGCCATCATTACCGTGCCGGCCTACTTCGACGACTCGCAAAGAAAAGCGACCAAAGATGCGGGCGAAATAGCTGGACTGACCGTCAAGCGCGTTATCAACGAACCGACTGCTGCGGCCTTGGCTTACGGCCTCAACAAGAAGAAGGACGAAAAGGTGGTTGTCTATGACTTCGGCGGAGGAACTTTCGATATCTCCGTCCTTGAAATAGGCGACGATACGATTGAAGTGAAAGCCACCGGAGGAGATACTCATTTGGGCGGAGACGACATCGACCAAAAAATAATCCACTACCTTATAGAAGAATTCAAGAAAGAACAGGGCGTGGACGTTTCCAAAGACCAGCTGGCCGTTCAGCGCCTGAAAGACGCGGCGGAAAAAGCCAAGCACGAACTCTCCAGCACGATGCAGACCGAGGTGAATATTCCGTTCCTGACTGCCGACGCTTCCGGCCCCAAGCATTTCAGCATGGCTTTTACGAGAGCTAAACTGGAAGAACTGGTCAGGGACCTGGTTGTTCACTCCATAGAACTCACCAAAAAGACGATTGACGAGTCCGGTTTTAAGATAAGTGAAATAAATGAAGTGATATTGGTCGGTGGACAGACCAGGATGCCCCTTATCGTAGAAGAGGTCAAAAAACTTTTCGGCAAAGACCCGCATAAAGATATCAACCCCGACGAAGTCGTCGCTTTGGGCGCGGCCGTCCAGGGAGGCATTATGCAAGGCGAGATAAGAGATGTTCTTCTTCTTGATGTGACGCCTTTATCTTTGGGCATCGAGACGCTCGGCCAGGTGTTCACCAAGATGATAGAGAAGAACACGACCGTCCCGGTATCAAAGAGCCAGATATTCTCGACCGCGGCCGACAATCAGCCCTCGGTTGAGATACACGTTCTTCAAGGTGAAAGAGCTATGGCTCACGACAACAAGACCCTGGGCAGATTTATCTTGGACGGAATTCCTCCCGCTCCGCGCGGGGTGCCCCAGGTTGAGGTTTCTTTCGACATAGACGCCAACGGTATCTTGAACGTTAAAGCCAAAGACAAAGCCACCGGAAAGGAGCAATCCATAAAAATAGAAGGTTCATCGGGTTTGTCCGAGGACGAGAAGAAAAGAATGACCGCCGATGCGGAAAAGCACGCCGCAGAGGACGCCAAGAAAAAAGAATTGGCCGAGACACGCAATATGGCGGAAACGCTTGCTTACACGACCGAGAAAATGGTCAAAGAAAATGATGCTAAAATAAAAGAAGATGACAAGAAAGAGTTGAATGATAAAATTGAGAAAGTCCGCTCGGCTTTGAAGTCGGACGATTTAGACGAAATTAAAAAGCAAACCGAAGAATTATCCAAAGTAGCCCAAAGAGTCGGCGGAGAATTATACAAGCAGCAAACCCCGCCAGCTGGCGAACAGCCGAAGCAGGAACAACCGAAAGAAGAGCCGAAAGATGCAAAGTAAATACAAGTTAACCGGATGGCACGCTCTGATACTGATTTTATCTTGGGAGTTTTGGCGATATTTGAGTTATTTGTTTGAAAGTTCTGCTCCCGACTTTGAGCCGGCGATGGTTTTAAATTTCATACTCATATCCTCGGTAACTACTCTTGGGTTGATGCTGTTCACCCCGAACGAAGCCGCGAGGGCCCGCAGCGTGCCTCTGCTTCGTACGGGGTTCAGGAAAAAATGGCACGCGCTGTCATTCGGCGCGATGCATGGAATTTTCTATCTTGTATATTTTGGTTTTAACCCCCTCAATTTATTGGGTGTGGCCATATTGATAGGGCTGCTGTTTGTCTCGAGGTTCCAGATAAATTCCGAGCTCAATGAAAGGTTCAAGGTAAACCCAAGGGCGGTTTTAAGGCGAGGATTAATGGGTGTGGTTCTCGGTATCTTTGTTCTGATATCTTTCGCCGCCTACCAAAGTCCGTTGGCTAAGGAAATAGAGAGGTCTCAACAACTGCCTTCCAGAACGGAAGTTTTTATCCGGAATATCGTTGAGAATACGATAGGGCCGAGAGTTGATACCGGCAGCGAAGCAGAAAAACAAAGTGTAATTTCCCAGATAACCGGCGAAACACTCAAACAGCTGAACGCCCTTTTGGGGCCTTATTTCCAGTATGCGCCGCCTTTGTTGGCCTTTGCCGTGTTTTTGATACTCTGGGGGCTTAGCTGGTTCTTTATTCAGTTATCGGTTCTGGTCGGGGTTTTGATGTTTTGGGCTTTGAAGAAAATGAAAATAGTTATAATTGAGGAACATGATGTAAAGGCTGAAGCGTTAGTGGTTTAGGATATTAAAACCCCGCCGTTGAAAAGAAATGGTTTGCAACAATGCCAGAGGCAGTTTCTTTTCAACGGCGGGGAAAAAGACCGGCACGGTCAGGATGGAGGAAAGAGACGTGAAAGCGGAAGTGTTGGTAATTTAAAAATAAAAAAAAGGCCCTGCCGCATCGCGGCAGGGTGTCAGTAGCCCATGGCACACCTCCAAAAGGAAGAACGATGCCGGAGAGAGCACCCTGGGTATGATCTCCGGCTGGTTTAAGCGCAGAGGAGTTGCTTGGCTACGGGCCCACGCACACCGCGCGAGGTGTGATCCGTCGCCGTAACTCTTTCTCCTCTGGCCAGGTATCGGGACGGCAGCTTACGTGATACGCAGCCTTCTGGTCTGCGCCCGCTTACTATCCCGAATGTCGAAAGAACTATTATACCACAAATTCGGCTTTTTGTATTTTTAGTATATCATACCTTGAATATATTTGTCAACCCCGCCCTTGAAAAGCAGACAAAAACGGGTTATTTGCTGGATTTTAGGGGCTTTAATAATCCGAAGTTTAATAGTAAAATATCAAATGATTGTCATGGTTCAATACCTTGGAACCACCCCTGCTAAAATATGAGGATGTACACC
>CAZFTW010000065.1:0-3767 GCA_964521925.1 uncultured Candidatus Saccharibacteria bacterium
GTGGCCAAGTCAAGCAACCTGTCATTCAACGAGTATAAGAATGGCTGGGAGCTTCAGGCGGTGGCCGATCCCATCCAGTGCACCCGCGACGGTCCTTGCTGGTATGAGTACGACTGTGATCCATATCTCTGTCCGTACGAATGCGGAGAGTATGAAGGCACCGGTGACGATCGGCACTATGTTTCCAAGACGTGCTGGAAGACGTGCTACCACAGCTGCCCATACGTGAACGTGGAGACAAATTACTCCGTACGGACAACACTCGGCGATTACGATATTGCCGGGCACCGGTTCCCGGAAAAGCCTCAAGCCAATCGCTGGCGCGCGGGACATTCAATCCCGTCCTACACCATCGAGAGAGCCGGCGTAGGCGCGCCGGAATTCTGGAAAGCGGTTGATGCCAGAGTTCGGGCAGGAAGGCCAGGGTCGGCGACAATGCGTGCCAGCTACGACAACTATCTCTTGGCGAGCGACTCGACGATCCTGACGCAATATTCGGGTGTTGTCGACAAACTGCTTGCCGGGAAGATGCTGCCGGAGCTGGAGCGCGGCGTCCAGGACCACTACATGGCGAAGAAGGCCTATGCCGCCGGAACATCGCTCCGCACGGACGTGGGGGCGTGGTCCGAAAGAGCGGCATATCTGAACGCGGCGCTTGGATCGGAACTTCAGGGTGATCTTCACCTCGTTCTGGTCCATGATGCCGACATCAGAAAAGCCGCCAGCACCCCGGATGAATACATCCTGGCGCTGAAGGCCTACTGGCAGAACCCGAAGTATTTCGAGAAAGACGCCTTGAGCAAGAATGCCATTGTCGTCGTGGTCGGAACCGGTGACGGGCAGTCCGTCAGCTGGAGCCGCGCGACAACCGGCATGCCTCTCGGCAACGAGCGGATGACGACCGAGATCAGGAATGGTCTCGTAGGCGTGCCGCTTACGCCCGAGGCCGTTATCGGCGGCGTCAGGGGTTACTTCGAGGTTTACGGCCAGAAGGTCAAAAGCGCCCAGGAAGTGAAGGGGCGTTTGAGCTCTGTCATCTGGGGAAGGGAATTGAAAGAAACCCTCTTCAGGCGGGTGAGCATGGGCGGAGGAAATCCGGACGACTTCGGGCAGGGCTTCAAATACCTTGCCAACGAGATCCAACTCACCGGATTCCAGCGGGGCATGATACTGTTCATGTCATTGCTGGGGTGCGGCGTCGTCTGGTGGGCGGCGGCGGCGAACGGTATTCGCGAGCCGCGCAGCTGCTCCGGTCCGTTCGACATCAATCGCATCGAGGAGTGATGGAAGTCCCAATGGTGGGAAACGCGGGCTTGGGTTCGCATTCGGTTCGGCAACATTGTTGGCAGGGTCAATGGGAGGTTACGATGAACGTTCGAAGCGAGAAAGGCACGGTTCCGGTTCTGCTCATCATCGCCGTCGCGGTGCTGGGCGGTCTGTTCGTCGGCGGGGTTTCGTTCTACGGCTACGCCAACGGAGTTCGCAACGAGCTGGTTCGCCAGGAGACGGCGCTCAACGCGCAGTATCAGGACAACCAGAACGAGCTCGCGAACTACGAGGTCGCGTTCTACGAGCAGACCGGGCTGGCGAACCTGAAGTCGGAGAAGATGGACAAGATCATCTCCGACGCGGTCAAGGGCCGATATGAAGGAGCGGACGGCCAGCCCGTCGAACGCGGGCAGGGCGGCGCTTTCTTCTCCGCGCTGATCGAGGCATACCCCGACCTTCGGGGCCAGCTCGACGTATACGACAAGATCATTTCGTTCGTTGCCTCCGGACGCGAGGCCTTCAAGGCCAAGCAGTCCAAGCAGCTCGACATGATCCGCGCGTACGAGAGCTACCGGCAGACGGGCTGGGTCCGGAGCTGGTTCATCGACCGGATCGGCTATCCGTCTCTCCGGGCGCAGATCGGCACCCAGGTGGTGCGCGGTCCCGACGCCCTGGCGCAGATGGAGCTGATCGTCACGACGGAGGCGACCAACCGGGCATACCAGTCCGGCACGATGAAGTCGCTCGAGGTTCCTACGAAGTAGGGCCAAAGGCCGGAAACGGCCGGGGCCGCGCCACACGCGGCCCTTTTTTCTTATTCAAATTTTGTGATAATATTTCGGAATGCCATATAAAGAACTAATCACGCAAAGGAAAAAAGATTTTGACGGGATAGTGGAGTATGCCAAAAGCGAAGTGGCGGCCATCAGAACCGGCCGGGCCCATTCATCGATGGTTGAGGATTTACAGTTGGAATATATGGGTTCGCGCCTCAAGATAAAAGAAGTCGCCACTATCACCACGCCCGAGCCGAGAGTTATATTTATGCAGCCCTGGGAAAAGAGCGTTATCCCGCTTTTGGAAAAAGCCATCAAGGACAGTTCGCTTGGCCTTAATCCCGTCAGCGATTCGAACGGCGTCCGCCTGACCATCCCTGCTTTGACCGAAGAGAGAAGGAAGGAATTCATCAAACTGCTTCACCAGAAAGTGGAGGAATCCCGTATCAGGGCAAGGCAGATAAGGGAGGACATCATCAAAAAAGTCCAGAATGAGGTAAAGGAAAAAACAGCCCGCGAAGACGATATGTTCAGGGCGAAAGAGGAACTGCAAAAAATTATGGATGACCTAAACAAAAAACTGGATGATATGACGAAGAGGAAAGAACAGGAATTACTCACCACATAGAATGCTTACCTGGATCATTTTTATAGTCGTTATCGGGGTGCTGATATTTGTCCATGAGTTCGGGCATTTTATTTTTGCCAAAAGAGCGGGGATGAGGGTGGATGAGTTCGGTTTCGGCTTCCCGCCGCGGTTGTGGGGCATCAAGAAGGGCGAGACGACATATTCGCTTAACCTGATACCTTTCGGCGGATTCGTGAAGATACTGGGCGAAGAAGGCGGGAGTACCGACCCGAGAAGCTTTTCGGCCAAACCGTTCCTGCCGAAGATGAAGGTCATCGTGGCCGGAGTGTTCATGAACTTCATGCTGGCGGTGGTGCTTTTGATGGTTGTCAATTTCATGGGTTTGAGGATAGGCATCGTGGACGACCAGCCCGGAGCGAATATTCTGGATAAGAAGGTCCAGATAATTCAGATAGCCGAGAACAGCCCGGCCGAAACTGCCGGACTCCAGTTGCTTGATGAGGTAAAAGGATTCCGCGTTGACGGCAAAACAACTGTTGTTGCCAACGTCGATGAAACCCAGCATCTTATAAAAGAAAATGTGGGCAGGAAAGTCATGATATTGATCGAGCGGAACGAAGTCCCGCTCGAAAAAGAATTCACTCCGAGAGAAAATCCGCCCGTAGGCGAAGGGGCACTGGGCGTGTCGCTGGCTCTGACCGGCGTCGTGTCTTATCCCTGGTATGAGGCGATATGGCGCGGAGTATATGACGCGGTCATCATCGGCATCAATACCGTTTTCGGATATTGGTATCTGCTCAAAACGCTTTTATTCGATGGCAAGCTTATCGCCGATGTTTCCGGGCCGATAGGCATAGCCAACCTGACCGGCCAGGCTGCCCGCATCGGACTGAACTATCTGATGCAGTTCGTCGCGCTTATATCCATAAACCTCGCTGTTCTTAATATAATCCCGTTCCCGGCGCTGGACGGAGGCAGGGCGGTGCTGATAACTATCGAAAAAATAAAGGGCTCGCCGATAAGTAAAAAGATAGAACAATCGATAAACGCGGTAGGGTTTGCCCTCTTATTGGCTCTAATGGTATATGTTACAGTTAAGGATATAGGGCGACTTTTTTAATGAGACAATCGCA
>CAZFTW010000066.1:0-3661 GCA_964521925.1 uncultured Candidatus Saccharibacteria bacterium
CAAGACACCGATCCAAATCATTAAAGCGGTTCCAAGCTATTGATTAGAAAACAATGATATTGACTAACTACTTCTTTTCAAGAGCGGGGTCAATAGGGGTAAAATAGTAAGGAAAACAGCTAAAAATGACTAATGCCTAAATCCTAATGACTAATCAATGACTAAAGTTCAAAATCCAAATTTTATCATTTGAGCTTTGGGCTTGATTTGTCATTTGTCATTGGAAATTTGAAATTAAATATTTATGTCCAAAGATTATTATCAAACATTGGGAGTTCCCCGGACGGCCAGCCAGGAAGAAATAAAGAAGGCCTTCCGCAAGCTTGCCCACCAATATCATCCAGATAAGGGAAGCGGCAGCGAGGAAAAGTTCAAAGAGGTCAACGAGGCCTATCAAGTGCTGTCCGACCCCAAGAAGCGTTCCAATTACGACAATTTTGGCTTTGCCTATAATGATGGCGGATTTCAGGGTGGGCAATACGGCCAGGGCTTTGATTTTTCGGACTTGTTCGGTGGCCGTGGCCGAACCGGCGGAATGGAGGATTTGTTTGACATGTTCTCGGATGTTTTCGGATACCGCTCTCCCCAGCAGGAGGAGCGCTCAAAGGGGGAAGACCTTTACGTAGAAGTCGTTGTGGGAAAGAAAGACCTGGGAACTTCGAGGGTCATTGAATACGAGATACTTGATTCATGTTTTGAATGCGAAGGTTCGGGGGTGGCCAAGGGCTATTCAATGATAAACTGCAAAACTTGCGGCGGTGCGGGCCAGGTTAAACAAACATCAAGGAGCGGATTTGGTTATTTCACCAGGATCGCGGTCTGTAATACCTGCCAGGGCAGGGGAAAGATGCCCGAAAAAGAATGCTCCCATTGTCGGGGCGCCGGGCGGGCTAAAATTAAAAAGAAAATGGAGCTTCGTATCCCGGAAGAATTAACGGGAGGATATGATATCGTGGTTCCCCGCGGCGGCAACGCCGGAAAGAACGGCGCTCCTCCCGGGAATTTGGTCATCCACTTGAGGTTAAAATAATTCGCAAAGGGCCAACGATATTTTTCAGCCCGTTCCGGCCGCTCCTGCGGCGGCCTCCACTTGTCCTCGCAACGACTGGTTTCTCGCAGTCTCGATTAGGTTAAGTTCATGGGAAGCTTGGAGGCCGCAGAGCCTTCAGTTCCAAGTGGCACACTCTGCCTGACTGCTCAAAACACCAAGCCAGTCTGCTGCGGGTCTGAAAAATACCATTGCCCCCTTGCTTTTATTTTTGAGGCGCAGCCCCATCCCCGTTTGCAGACCGTTTGCCTCCGAGGAGAACACAATGCTTAAATTAGTTGATAATTTGCTTATTTAACAAATTTTAGCCGGAAAATCCTGATAAGGAGGAACGGATGCTAAAATTTGTTAAGCAAATTGAGGTTAATTTAAGCATTTGTCCGAAGGAGACCGAAGGCGCAGGCAACAGGTCAAGAATGGGGAGGGGCGAAGCTTAAAAAGTGTGTTATAATTTAGGTAGTGGAAATAGTTAACTCTTATATTTCAAAATTTTCGGATTTGAATTTCGGGCCGGAAGTGCTTTTTGGGTTTTTGATAGTTATTTTTCTCCTTCTCTACGGTTTGAGCTTGGGCCGGACCAGGGCATTGATATCTTTGCTGGGCATATACATCGCTTATGTCTTGCAGGCGATATTTCCTTATTTTTCCGAACTTCACGATACAGTCCGAATCTCTCCGGAGATGTATTTGACCAGAACGGCGCTTTTCTTCGTCTTTTATATAATTGTTTTTGCAATTCTGAACGGGTCGCTGGTCAAGCATCGTATGACAATGAAAGAATTCTCGTTCTTCTGGGTTTCGTTCATCAGTTTGCTCCAGCTAGGAATGCTCCTGTCGATAATTCTTAACTTTTTCCCGTCCGACACACTGACCATGTTCCCGCCATCCGTGCTTACTTATTTCGGCGAGCAAAAAGCCCTTTTCGGGTGGCTGCTTGCTCCGGTGGTCTTGCTTATTTTCATGCGCCGCGAGAAGAGATCCCGGGCGGAGTAGGTTTATCCCAATAGTTCAAATACAACCCTATCTACGGTGTGAGACAATCTTTCTTGGTCGTGTCGCGCCAGATCGGGGTCTGTCCACAACTTGGCGGCCACAATTTTGGTCTTGGTAAATTTACGGGGCATTTTGACAGGATACTTTCTTTCCCGGGCATAATCGCTCAGGCGTTTACGGGGAATATTGGAGTTCGCGATAACCTTGTCAACTTTACGGCCAGCATATGATTCGACTGTTTTTACAAAAGTATCCATCCGATAGTCCTTCATGCCGTAGCCCTCGGTCAGAAGATTGCAGACATAAATCACTTTGGCTTTAGATCTTTTGACGGCTTCTTTAACGCCCCGGGGTAAAAAGTTGGGGAGCAAACTCGTATAAAAACTGCCCGGACCGAATATAAGTATGTCGGCTTTTTTTATTGCCGCTAATGCCCCCGGGTTGGCTTTAATGTTCGGGTGGAGAAAAAGTTTATTGAGCTTCTTGCCCTCGAATATCCCCATATCTATCAAGGTCTCTCCTTTTAAGACCGACCCATCCGAAA
Source organism: uncultured Candidatus Saccharibacteria bacterium (assembly GCA_964521925.1). Classification (GTDB taxonomy): domain Bacteria; phylum Patescibacteriota; class Minisyncoccia; order 2-02-FULL-40-12; family GWA2-44-9; genus JACPAB01. The sequence goes on from CAZFTW010000066.1 coordinate 2,586, forward strand.
ATTCGGCGCAAAGCGTGCTTTTGTCCAAAGTTACCGGATATACTTTGCCGGAAGCCGAAAGTATTTCACCGAGAGCGTTAACGGCTGTGGTCAGAGTACCGTAGACCTTTTCCAGGCCAAGCAAAAGAATATTGCCGCCGGTATGGCCGGGCGGGTTGGTGTCGATAATTCTTTTCAGGAAAATTTCGCGCGTGATCTTCTCATTTCTCGATAGGGCCAGAAGGCATTTTAAGATATCGCCCGGAGGCAATATGCCGAATTTATCCTTAAGTTCTCCAGAACTCCCGCCGGTATCGAACATTGTCACGATAGCCGATATTTCAAAAAACGGGTTTTTCTTTAAACCCGAAAGCAAAGCCGGCAGTCCGGTGCCGCCCCCGAAACAAACTACTTTTACTTTGTCAGAAGTCATTTATTATTTGCCTTTTTCGACGCGTTCGACCCCGCACCAAGTTTTCCCGCTGACCGCCAAAAGAAGGGGCGGACTTGGTGCGGGGCAGGCGTATTCTCCTACTTACTCTTTTCCGAGCGTTCTACATACTCTCCAGTTTGAGTGTTCACAATAATGATATCATCCTGGTTGATGAAAAGGGGAGCGTTGATGCTGACGCCGGTCTCGAGTTTTACCTGTTTTACGCCTCCCTGGGCGGTGTCGCCTTTGATAGAGGGCGGCGCTTCCACGACTTTGAATTCCATCTTAATGGGGAGTTCGATGCTGATTATCTTTCCTTCGAACAATATCGCCTCCAATACGGTGTTGGGTTTCAGGAATTTTACGGAGTCGCCGAGGATGTCTTCTCCGAGCTCGAAGCGCTTGGACCCCGCCCTTTCAAGAAAGAGCGGGGTGGACGGGTCGGTTTCGTAAGTGAACCAATATTGGTCGCGGTGGCTATACATGAACTTAACTTTCTGGCGCTCGACATCGGCCTCCTCGAATACGTCCGACTGGGCAAAGTTCCTTTCTAGGACCTTGCCGTTTATGAGATTGCGCATCCGGACTTGAACCGTCGGCCGGCGCTGCTGCATTTTCAAATGATGGGTCTCCAAAACAACATAGGGCTGGCCCTCGAAAACAA
>CAZFTW010000067.1:0-3656 GCA_964521925.1 uncultured Candidatus Saccharibacteria bacterium
CTTATTATCATCGGCGGTTCGGCAGTCCCGATTTGCTTCGCGCAGGGCGCGATTAGCAAATCGAGGATCCTCGATTTTGTAGTCATTGCCAAAGCAATGAACAAAATCGGGACGGCGACTCGTGACCATGAATAACACTTACGATTTAATAATAATAGGGGGATCAGCTGCAGCTACTTCTGCCGGCATATATGCTGCCCGGCGCGCTTTAAATTTCAAAATAATCGCCAAGGATTTCGGGGGCGAGGTGGCGACATCGGGCGAGGTGGACAATTACCCGGGCATTCCGGGTACTAACGGTATAGAGTTAGCCGACAAGTTCAAGAAGCATTTAGCCAACTACGGAGTCATACCCGAAGAAGGGGTTGAAGTTAAAAAAATAACCCGGCAGGCCGACGGGACCTTTCTCATAAGTGCGGCAAAAGAAAGTCAGGACATAGAATATACCGCTCGGGCCGTGATAGTCGCCACAGGCGTCCACCCGAGAGAGTTGAACGTTCCCGGGGAAAAGGAGTTCCGTAATAAAGGGGTTAGCTACTGCACGGTCTGTGACGGTCCCGTATTCGGAGGCAAGTCGGTGGCTATTGTCGGTGGCGGAAATTCGGCGCTGGAGGCGGGCCTCATGATGGCAGATATCGCCGCCAAGGTTTATATGGTAAACAAAAACCCGCAGTTCAAGGGAGACACGATACTTCTTGAAAACCTGAAAACAAAAAAGAACGTTGAATTTATTTACAATGCCATGACGTCGGGTGTTATTGGGGAACAGTTTGTTACGGGGTTGAGATACAAAGACGAAGGCGGTAACGAAAAAGATCTGAAAATTGACGGGGTGTTCATCCATATCGGAATGCTTCCAAACTCCGGAGTTGTTCCCGACGATATTCAGAAAAATAACTACGGAGAGATAATTGTTGATAAAAACTGCCAGACCAATGTTCCCGGCCTGTATGCCGCCGGAGACGTGACAGATGTACCATTTAAACAGATAATAATGGCCGCTGCTCAGGGCACTTGTGCTCTCTTAAGCGCTGTCCAATATTTAAATAAATCAAAATGATATATCTTGGCGCCGACCATAGAGGTTTTAAGCTAAAGGAAAAGGTAAAAAAGTGGCTCGACGAGTGGGGCCAAGAGTATGAAGATGTGGGTCCTTTTGAATACGACAAAGACGACGATTACCCCGTATATGCGGCGAAAGTTGCGGAAAGCATTACCGAACCGGATGACCGGGGTATAATCATTTGCGGTTCGGGTGTCGGTGTCGACGAAGTTGCCAATAAGTTCGACGGCATACGTTCCGGCCTGGCGATAAATACCGAACAGATAAAGTCCGCCCGCCACGACGACAACATTAACGTTTTGGCCGTTGCTTCCGATTATATCGCCGAAGAAGATGCTCACGACATCGTCAAAACCTTCCTCGAAACGCCCTTTGCCGGCGAAGAACGCTTTATGCGCCGCCTCGGAGAAATAGAAGATATAGAAGAAAATAATTAATAGCATGGCTCTTGCAGAAGAAATAAAGGATTTGATCGAAGGAGAAGTATCCGCCTCCGAAGCGGATTTGAAGTTATACAGCCAAGACGCCAGTATCTTCGAGGTCAAACCTGAACTTGTCGTCAAACCAAAGAATGTCGGCGATATCAAAAAGCTGGTCTCTTTTGTTTCAGAAAGGAAGGCATCCGAACCTGGTTTGTCCCTGACTGCCCGCGCCGCGGGTTCCGATATGACCGGCGGACCCCTGAATGAGTCGATAATTTTGGATTTTATGGCTCACTTCAACCGCATCCACGAAATAGTCCCGATTTCTCCCAAATTTGGAGAATTTGGTCGAGAAATCGAGGATCCTCGATTTTACAGCTCCGACAACGTCGGAGGTAAAATCGGGAGCGACGACGGTTATGCCATAGTTGAGCCGGGGGTTTTTTACCGGGATTTTGAAAAAGAAACTCTCAAAAAAGGACTTTTGCTCCCGTCATATCCGGCTTCAAAAGGACTTTGCGCTTTAGGGGGCATGGTTTCCAATAATGCGGGAGGGGAAAAGTCATTGAGCTACGGAAAAACGGAAAAGTATGTCCGAGAATTGAACGTGGTGCTGTCCGACGGCAATGAATATGTTTTCCATTCTCTGACGCCCGAACAGCTCGAGCAGAAAAAGTCGCAGCAGGACTTCGAGGGCCGGATATACCGTGAGATGCAAGAACTCATCGAATCAAGTTATGAGATAGTCCAGGCGGCCAAGCCCGATGTGTCCAAAAATTCCGCGGGCTATTCTTTGTGGAATGTCTGGGACCGGAAGACATTCGACCTGACAAAGTTATTTGTCGGAGCCCAGGGCACGCTCGGCCTGATAACTAAAATGAAACTCGGCCTGATAAAGCCGAAAAAATACTCCAAGCTTCTCGTGATCTTTCTTAAAGACCTAAAGTCCTTGGGCGAACTCGTAAATGAAGTTATGAAGTTCAGGCCGGAAAGCTTCGAAACGTATGACGACCAAACGTTGAAACTGGCAATTCGGTTCTTTGGTTTCAAAATGTTCTTCAAATTTTTACCGGAAGTCGGGATGATCTTAACCGGCGGGCTGCCCAAACTTGTCCTGATAGCTGAATTCACCGGTGACGACGAGAAAGAACTCGACGGTAAGATAGAGAATGTCCGCAGTTTCGTGAGGTCACGGTTTAAGGTCAAAACATACGTTACCCATACGCCGGAGGAATCAGAAAAATACTGGACCATCCGGCGGGAAAGCTTCAATTTACTGCGCAAACACGTCGGTGAAAAGCATACTGCGCCTTTTATAGACGATATCGTCGTCCACGTGGCACAGCTTCCGTCATTCCTGCCCAAGCTCAACGAACTTGTCAGCCAGTATAAAGGCCTTACTTATACCATCGCCGGACATGCCGGAGACGCCAATTTCCACGTCATCCCCCTGATGGACTTTCGCAAAGAGGAAAATCGCAAAGCAATTCCGGAGCTTTCCGAAAAGGTATACGACCTGATATCATCACTTCACGGCTCCATTACCGGCGAGCACAATGACGGACTGATAAGAACACCCTACCTAAACAAGATGTTCAAGCCGGAAGTTATCGCGCTGTTCGAAAAGACAAAAAAGATTTTCGACCCGCAAAACATATTTAACCCCGGCAAAAAAGTTCATGGCAACTTCGACTACGCCATGAGCCATATTAAGAAAAGCTAAAATGATAGAACAACCCCCCACGGCGACAATAGAAAAAAAGGGCGAAAATTTAGACCGTCTTCTTAGCGTAAAGATAAGCCAGGGAGCCAGTGAGAACGCTATACAAAGGAACATAGAGAGCGGGATATGGCTGCGGTTCGTGGTTACCGAAGAGTTCGACATTGTTTTGGATACGGGCGCAAATAGTCACGAAGGCATAATTGAAGATAATGATCTGGACCCGAAAAAGATCGTGATTCCAAACGGAGCTGTGCGCGAAGATGACGATTTCAGTATCGTGTTTTCATATCAAGCCAGCTCAAGAACCCCTCTCAATGATGCGGTGGAGAAAAAGCTTGTCGAATTCTTGAGAGCCAGAGGGGTCAGGATAGACAGCGAAAGAATTTTGAGACCATGAATCCCGTTAGAAGTCGCCCTAACGGGTTAAACGAATTATGAAATATCAAAT
>CAZFTW010000068.1:0-3597 GCA_964521925.1 uncultured Candidatus Saccharibacteria bacterium
TCCGCCCGGGCCGCCCGAAGCGGCGACATCATAATATCTATCATAGTTCTCATCCGATATCACACCGTTGGCTTTTGCCCAATTCATACAATCCGCCTGATTGGTTGGCGTATTGCAATAGGCATCGCAAGCCGCCTCACTATCGCACCCGCCGGGTCCGCCGGATTCGGAAGCAATCTCTATCGCCCTCTCTCTGTCGTATACCTGTGTTTCTGACGGTCCTTCGGGCAGATCAACTTCCGGCAGTTCCTCCGCTTGGGCTAAAACGCCGTTCCAAAAAACAAAAAGTGCGGCAAAAACTGCCAGAATAACAGCAATAAAATAGATATATTTGTTACAACAGCTGCTGGTAGTCATTTATCTGAACGGGTTGAGATTCACTCCTTCGTAAGGGTTCTTGTAGCCGGTATCAACTTTGACTTCTGTTCCGGTGCCCGATTGAATTTTCGCGGCATCGGTAAGACCCCTATCATAACCGCCTTTGTCGCCATACCAGTAACCAAAATAAAACATCGCAACGGCAACTACGACTACGACCAACAGTAGGAAAACCAATGATTTAGACATAGTTCAATTTTAAATTAAATAAGTTATGGGGCGCAAGTGAAAATGTGGATAGTTAATTAAGAAGATATCTTAACATTGCCCCGAGGAATGTTTGGGTCCGATCAGGTGTTTTATACGGAAGCTGTTGAGCTTTCTCGGGATAACATTTCGCGCAAAGCTGATAATTTTGAGAGTCAGGCGAGCCGACGTAAGAGCATGCGGGAACGCTGGTAAAGTTAGCGCAGAGTTCCGGCGTAACTGGAATTTCGGATGATGATCCGCCGGGGGTTTGCGTTGGATATTGAGGAGATTCCGGCGCTTTATATTCCTCTGGTGTCTGCGGCCGTTGGGGAGGCGCGCCTCTGCCGTCACCTCCGTCTTTGGGCTGACACGACTTTATTTTTGCCTCAATGGCCGGATTAGGCGCTTGTTTTTGTCCTTCCTCGCCTCCTCCGCCTCCCTGCCCCAATGAACTAATGCAAGTAATGAATTCATCACAGGATTTTGCGAGGCAGACATTAATTTTTTCATCCGCGCAGGCCTGGATTTTTGCTTTCAACTTTGGATCCGGCTCGCTTTGCTGTTGCTGTTGTTGCTGTCCTCCACCTCCCGCATCCCCTTGCGTGAGAGATTTTAAGCAGGCGTCAAATTCGGAGCAAGAAAGGTTGAGGCAGGCGTCGAGTTTGGCCTGAACTTCTTCTTGCTGACAAGCCATTAAACGGGATTCAACATCCACCGGGAGTTCGATCTTTTTACCAATGTCTTTGTCGCCTTTTGAAGCGCCTTCCGACATCTGGGCTTTCAGACAGGCATTTACCTCACTGCAGGTTGGCTTATCGGTGCATTCGCGCATTTTAACGTCGATTATTTCCTTCATGCAGATATCCATCCGGTTTTTAAGTTCCGGCGGCATATCCATCTCGCCCGACGGCTCGCCTTGCTGTTGTTGTCCGCTCGGGTTAAGACAAGAAAAGAAATCAGTGCAGGTTGATTTGCTTATACAAGCTTTTGGATCAAAGTTAGGGTCTATGCCGCATGAGAGCAGTTTGTCCTGCATTACTTTGGGAAGTTCCCGCTTTTGGGCTTCGGCCGGATCACTGGCTTCAACCCGTTTAGCAATGCTCATTAAAGGCTTTGTTACCTCCAACATACATCCTTGGACCTGACCGCATTCTTTTTGGGCGCACGGTTCAAATAAAGCGTTGGTTCCCTGGAGGAAACAGGCCTCCATTTTTCCTCTTATACCTTTCATCTGGGAACACGGAATGGCCATCCGCCTCAAGCGTCCGATAAAGTCCGGTCCGAATTCCGTCGCGATACAGGCATCAGCAGCTGGCAGCGCCTTAAGGAAATCCCCCAAGACGTCCGTTGCCTGATCGGAATACTGCTTCACGCAGGCCTTGGCTTTTCTCATCTTTTCAACAATCGCGATATCGTACGGCATTTTGCCGGCCTTCATTTGTTCAAATAGGTCTGTCCCTAAATTAGTGACGAAACAGGAGATTATTTTCTCATCGGCTTCCGCAAAACACTCTTTCACATCTCCCGCCGCCTGGGCCTGGTCTGCTTCTTCCTGGGTCATCAATCCGACTTTCACCGCAAAATCCATGCATTCTTTTTGATTTTCAGGTTTCTGGCAAAAACCTTCGCAGACCTCTTTGGAACGGCAGCCGCCCGGCCCCTTGCCCCCCGATTTTCTTATAATATCAATCTCGTCCTGTTTGATGACTCCAAGCGCCAAACCAAGATCCACGCATTCTTCAAAGTGATCGCCGTCAGCGCAATAGGCCTCGCATTCGGCTTTGGATGTGCATCCGCCGGGCATCTTGCCCGCTCTCATAAACGGCAGGATTTTCTTTAATATTTCATGCTCGTCCGGCGGGAGTATATTGTACTTAACCGCAAACTCCATACACTCAAGAGCGTTGGCCTTGTTTGCGCAGTAGGCCTCGCACTGTTCCGCGGACGCGCATTTGCCGGGCGTTACGCCTTGCGCGACAAGAGGGCCGTATTTTCTGGCTTGCGCCGCTTCTTCCTTGCTGATGAATCCCGCGGCCTCGGCAAAATTAACGCATTCTAATGTGTTCCCCGGCGCTTCGCAATACTTCAAACATTTTTGCCTGGTATTGCAATTGCCCGGAAACGGTACGCCCGAGTCCTTCGCGGCAAGAATTTGGCGCAATTCTTTATACGCGGTCTGAACTTCCGGGGAAGTCAGCGCTCTGTTATACACCGAGACCTCTTCAATGAGACCGGAGAAAAACTCTCTTACGCCGAACCGGTCATCCCAAGCCCCGAGCGTGAATTGGGCCTCGCTGGTTGTTTCGGCATTTGAGGCCTTTCGAATAACGGTACCCCGTGATTGACCATCAATATATAATTTTATAGCGCCGGAACTATCTCTCGTAGCCGTAACATAGTGCCATCCAGGGCTAATGGGTGCGGTAATCAAGCTCTGACCATCGGGGCCGGTAGTCGCTCCGACAGAAAACTCCAATACCGACTTGCCTTCGCTGGCGCCGATTCTCAACCAATATCCCGCTCCTGGACCCGACTCGGGGTAATTTGACTTTCTGATGATGTTGTTTATGGATCCCCCGCCGTCCCACTTAAACCAGACATTCAATGAAAATGGGCCGGTTCCAAAGTTTAAACTCGCGGGGTTTCCCATTTTAACGTAAGCGCTGGATCCGTTAAACTTGAATGCTTTTCCGAATCTTCCAGAAGCAATGGTTGCCCCCTTAAGAAGAGTACCGTTGTCCCCCCGCGAATATCAGTCGCGGTTGCTCCCGACACTTCGCCCCCATTCCACTGGCTGATAAAATCAAATTGAGGGGGGACACGGCGTTGCTCTACGGACTGCTGGGCGAGAACTTCCTCGTTTTGGGTAAGAACGATATAAAAGCTAATTAGTAAAGAAAAAACCAGGACTGCAAGAGAGACGAAGATGTTTTTTCTAAAAAGAGTACTCATCCCATTAGAAGTCGCTGCCACGCAGTCCGGTAACGACCGGTTTATGCGTCCCGTTAGAAGCAGAGGCGCGCTGTGAGC
>CAZFTW010000069.1:0-3586 GCA_964521925.1 uncultured Candidatus Saccharibacteria bacterium
ACCACCAGTTGGACAGATCATCAACGACAAACTTTTCTACTGCTCTGGCCGCAGATGTCGGGTCGTAGTTATCGAGACGATCGGTGATCTCGACAACCAATCCGTTAAGTTTAGACAGGATCCATTTATCCAACAAGTTGGAATTTTGAATTTTGAATTTTGAATTTTGAATTTGTTTAGAATTTAGGATTTCTGATTTAGGATTTTCTGCAGAATATAGTTCATAAAATCTGACACAGTTATCAAGCGTGCCGAAAAATCCTTTCAGTTTTGTTTCGACATCCTTCTCGTTGAATAATTTATAGTCCCCCGGTTCATTGACCGTATAGAAATACCATCGTGGCGCGTCGGCGCCGAATTTATCCATGATCTCGAACGGCGAGACGACATTGCCTCTTGATTTGGACATCTTCTGGCCTTTTCCATCCAGGACATGGCTGTAGACCAGAACATTCTTGTATGCCGGGCCTTTTTCGAGCAAAGTTGATACCGCGAGCAGTGTGAAGAACCATCCCCTCGTCTGGTCTATCGCTTCGGAAATGAATTCGGCCGGAAATTGTTCCTTGAACATCTTTTGGTTCTCGAACGGCATATGCCACTGGGCATAAGGCATGGCGCCCGAGTCGAACCAGACGTCTATCAGTTCAGGGACTTTTGTCATTTTTCCGCCGCACTTCTGACACTTCAGTGCTATCTGATCTATGTACGGCCGGTGCATATCGAGCTCGCCGTCATCGTCATACGGCCAGTTCTTCAAGTTCAGTTTTTTAAGCTCGGCCTCATGCGGATAGAGCTTGTCTCTGGAAGCCGGGGCGTCATCTTTGGTAAGCCCCAGGGTGAACGTCTCCAAAAGCCAGATCGGGTCGCCGTGGCTTACCAAAAGGATCTTTTTGCCCTCATATTTCGAATCAAGTTCCCGCAAAAAGTTAGACATCCTTCGGCGCAATTCCATCCAATTTTCCCCATCGGGAGATTTTGTTTCCCACTCCTGGTCTTTGTGCATGATCTTGCAAATATGCTCCGTCCTTCCTTCACAAGCCGAGCCATGGTCGAATTCTTTTATTTCCGGCGCCAGATGGACAGGAACTCCCAATTCGCCGCCAACTATGTGGGCCGTTTCTTTTGTTCTTAAAAATGGCGAGGCAAATATCATATCGAGGCCGCCCTGTTTTTTTAATTTCTTCGCGATTTTGCGGATTTGTTCCTTGCCGAGTTTGGTCAGACGGTACTTATCATTTTCCAACCTGGAACTTATTATCGCCTTGTCGGACTGGGTCCCGTTCTTTTCGCTGTGGCCGTGGCGCAAAATATAAAATTCGTTCTTCGCCTTGTATCTGTTTTTCTCCAAATCCTCCAATGAACCGGCTGGCATAAAATCCCCGCAATCGCCGCACTTCCATATCGGCAGAGGCGTCCCCCAATATCTTTCACGGGAGAATGCCCAATCTTTCCCCTCTTTCAACCACTGGCCGAACCGGCCTTCTTTAACATGCTCCGGCACCCAGTTTATTTTCTGGTTATTTTTGAGCAGTTCCTTGTTCACCGCCGACATTTTGATGAACCAAGAGTCCTTCGCGTAATACAAAAGCGGCGTGTCGCATCGCCAGCAGAAAGGGTAATCATGTTCAAAGTTTTCAACTTTGAACAATGAATTTCTAATTTCTAATTCTCTAATTACTAATTCTTCCGTTTCGGGGTCTTTAACGTATCTGCCGTCCAATTCTTTGCTTACGCCGCTGAATTTACCCTGTTCGTCAACGGTATGGAATTTTGGCAAGCCAAATTTCGTGCCAAGAACATAGTCGTCCTCTCCGTACATAACCGCCGTATGGACCACGCCCGTGCCTTCTTCGGTAGAAACAAAGTCGGCATCGTATATTTTGTATGACTTTTCCGACTTTAACTTTTCGACTTCAAACAACGGCTCGTATTCCAGGCCGACAAGTTCCCTGCCAGAAACAGTATTAAGTATTTGGTATTCAGTATTAAGTATTTTTTCGGCCAGACCTTCAGCTAAAATATAATTCTCATCTTTACCCTTAATACTTACTACTTGATACTTGATATTTGCTCCGACAGCCAGTGCTACATTTCCCGGTAATGTCCACGGCGTAGTCGTCCACGCCAAGATATAAGTTTTGGCATTTGGATTTTGGATTTTGAAATTTTTTTGTAATTTGTCATTTGTAATTTGGAATTTCACAATAACTGATTTGTCAGTTATTGTGCGATATCCCTGCGCCACTTCGTGAGTCGCTAAAGGTGTCCCACAACGAGTACAGAAATGTACAACCCGGTGGGCAAGATAAAGCAGTTTCTTGTCCCAGATCTTTTTGATGATGGCCCAGAGCGATTCGATGTATTGGCTCTTGTACGTTATATATGGGTCGCTCATGTCGAGCCAGAAGCCCATCCTCCTGGTCATCTGCTCCCACTCGTTCTTGTATTTCCAGACGCTCTCTTTCGCTTTCTTATTGAACTTATCAATTCCGTATTGCTCGATATCTTTTTTGTTCTTGAACCCGAGCTCTTTTTCCACCTCTATTTCTACCGGGAGGCCGTGAGTGTCCCAGCCGGCTTTTCGGAGAACAAAAAACCCGCGCATTGTTTTGTAGCGGCAAAAGAGGTCTTTGTAGGCCCGGCCCAAAAAATGATGGATACCCGGCAACCCATTGGCCGTCGGCGGACCCTCAAAGAAAACGAAGCGCTTCGCTTTTTTGCGGGTTTCTTGTGATTTCTCGAACACCTTTCTCTCTTCCCAAAAATCGAGTATTCTCTTTTCTTTGTCGCTGGAATTAAATTCGGCCATTTTAAAAATTATGGCCTATTTTCTTGTAAAATTCAAATTTAAATCCGCTATTTAGCGGATTGAACACGGACATAGATACTGCACAAGACCGTGACTGCCAGCTGTATGGTATAGCTGGCATAGAAAAGTTTCAGCTTGCCGTGGGTCAAATGGAGCTTGTCGAAGCTCCAGGAGACAAGAGGCAGGTCAACATGGCGGGCCAAAATTCCAAGTCCGTCCGGCACGGCCGCGCCAGCCATTCCTGCCGCTATCATCAGCCCCATAAGCGGAGTTCTGGAGGCGCCAATCAGAACAAAGAGCATCAAGGCGCTTTCGAGAATAAGCTCCAGGGCAAGGTGGCGCCCCCTCAAAAAGTGTTCGGCATGAGGGATGGCATCGGCCGGAATATGCGAGAAGAAAGCGGCCGCGAACGCGACGGCTATTCTCGTTTTCGGGCCGGCTGTTTCCGGCAGAAAGCTTTGAGCGAACAGTGCGCTCGCGGCGCCAATGGCGTAATGAGCGGGTGCGGTCACGCGTCTCTCCCTTTGTCAAAAATCGACAGAGTTCCCTTTCCGCCAACACGTCTCCCTAAAGGGAGCCCTCGTGGGCGGAGGGAATCCCACTCCGAGAATTGAATCATTCAACATCAGATGCTAAAATTAGTCAAATGAATCCCGTTAGAAGTCGCCCTAACGGGTTAAGCGAATGAGATATCAAATAATCACAACAAATAGTCCTGCGCGTCCCGTTAGAAGCCGCGAGGGCTCACAGCGCGCCTCTGCTTCTAACGGGACGCAT
>CAZFTW010000070.1:0-3580 GCA_964521925.1 uncultured Candidatus Saccharibacteria bacterium
GGGAATTCCGCCGCGCCCGAGCGTTCCGCCGGAGCGAAGCGGAGGCGGTCAATCGGGGTTCTCCGCAAAATGGGTTCTGACTTTTTCAAACAAACACCACCTCTGTTATCGGAACAAAGCGGAGGTCGGGAGTTCGATCCTCCCCCGGTCCACCTTTGCCATCTAAGTATTACCAAACCGCGATTGCGCAAAAAATCTAATGTTGTTAATCTTTCCGAAAGCTCGTTGACAGAGGAGCATCTGTGGAAGAGAAGTTGAGGGAACTACTGGCCTTGGCCAAAGGGCCGCTGAAAACCAAAGGCCTGGAGCTCACCGGCCTACACTACTTTGCCACTAATCCAGGCCGGGTATCGCAAAAAAAGTGCCGCGGTCTGGCTGTATGTTTTGACATCGTCACCAACAACCCAAACCTCTTCGGAATGGATTATCAAAACTGGCGGAGAGTCAGACTTCTCGAGTTTTGTTTCGAGGTCGGATTCGACTTTTTGACCAAGGCATTTCCTGGTCACGAGGTCTGGCTTGATACTAAGGTCAGGTTGCAAAAACCTGTTGCTCTGAGTCTACCTTTCGGCGGAGATGAAAAAAAACTCAAAGCAAAGTCGGTTGATGTGACCGGGGACAACGACGTTTACTTCATGTCCGTCGAAGACATGCTGGCCAGAGGTGAGATGGAAGCGGGCTGCACCCTTCACCAGTATGCCCAAAGATACGGCCTCGATAAGATACTGAAGCATGGCTGGCACTGCATAAGTCCCGACAGTTCAAGCGTGGAAGCGCTTGAGGCCATTTGCGACACACAAGAAGTGTGGTCTGTGCTTGAGGTCGGCGCCGGTGTCGGAGTTTGCGGCGTGGCCGCCCAAAGACGAGGTATCCGGGACTTTACTTTCGTGGATACCAGTCCCATCGTTTGCCAATATCTTGCGCAACGATTTCCTGAGTACAAAGTTACCCACGGAGATGCTTTCAAAATTAATCTTGACCGCCATTGGGATGTGGTTCTAATCGGTATTCCGTATGAGCTGAATCCCTGGCTGTTGGCCGAGAGAGGGGCTGAACTCGCCCGGCATTGTCAAGTCGTTGTTTTTCAGTCCGGTTGTACCGGATTCTTCGAGTATGAACACGATTGGATAATGGGATCCGGACAACACACGGCTTGGGATTGGTGGAGAGCAAGGCAAACAGCAGACTACCACTTTGGTGAAGTATTCGAGTTGGCGCTTGATTGGCAGATATGTGTTGTGGCCGGACACGACAAAGCAGCCATGACAGCGATCGGTCGGGCGATGACACGGAGAGGGTTTTCGAACACCAGATACACTTATATGGGCGTCTGACAGCGCTCCAACCGAGGAAACTCGGTTTTAATTTTTAGAAATGTGTGTTTAAATACAGCCAATGGTCAATCCTATTTATATCTTAGTTCTCGTCGTCTCTCTTTCTGTCTTGGTATTGCTCGGCATCAATCTCTATATATTGGTTAAGTCCAAGAGAAAGGGGCCGGACCAGGATTATGTGGTTATGCATCAGCGGCTGGATGCTTTGTCGGCCAGCCAGTCGAATCTCCAAAATTCCATCAATGACCAGCTCGAGAAGAACCGCCAGTCGGCCATGCAGGCCACGCTGTCGGTCCATCAGCAGGTTCAGAATTTTACCCAGGGTATGACCCAGCTTCAGGAGGGTCTGAAGAATATGCACGAATCGGTCAAGGGCGTCGTGTCTTTCCAGGACCTTTTCCGGAACCCGAAGCTCCGGGGCCAGTGGGGAGAAATGTCTTTGGAGGCATCGCTTGAGCAATATTTTCCCAGGGACAGGTTTGCGATACAGCATTACTTCAAATCGGGCGAAGCCGTTGACGCTGTTTTGAAGCTGCCGAACGATGTTTTGTTGCCGATCGACTCCAAATTCAACTGGGATAATTTCCAGAAACTCGTTAACGCCGACCCCGCCCCAAGCTTATCCGCTGACCGCCATTCAGAAAAGGGGCGGGCTTGGGGCGGGGCAGGCAACGATAATTCTCAAGAATACTACCGCAAGCTCTTCTATTCCGATGTAAAAAAGAAAATTGACGAGATAAGTTCCAAATACATTCTTCCGGCCGAGAGCACGACAGATTTTGCGCTTATGTTCGTCCCGGCCGAGACCGTCTATTACGAGATGATAAATAACATGAAAGATGTGGATATTGCCGACTATGCCAGGAAGAGGAAGGTTATTCTCGTATCCCCCAATACTTTTGCGTTATCTGTTTCAGCTATTCAGCATTGGTATAGGGACGTCCACATTAACCAGAAAACGCAGTCAATAATCAAAAAACTCGAGACCATTGTCGCCGACAGCGCCAAGCTGTCAGATGATTTCCGAAAATTGGGCAACCACTTATCAAATGCCCAGTCGGCATACGAGAGTAGCGAGAAGCGCCTTGGCCTCATGACCGACCGCGTGAGCGGAATAGTCCGGATAGGGGCTGAAGATAAGCCCGAGGAGCTTGAAGCTCCGAAAGTATAATTTACAACCTAAGTTTGATTTGTTAGCTTTTCATTACCTGGGCCCGGCTCTGGCGACAAGACCTCCTTAGTCAGGTAGGTCTTCGGAGTTCGATTCTCCGCGGGTCCAGGAAAAAAAGATATCAACATCACCCTTGACTTTTATAAGCGATTTTGATAGATTTAATATACTGACTAGGGAGGTCTTCAAGTCGCTAGGTAAGACCACAAAATTCCGTCAAATCCCGCCTTTTGGCGGGATTTGACTTTTCTGGTGAAAAGGCGTATAATTATGTTACAGTACCTTTACTAACTACTTGCGAAGCAGTCATAGCTATAAGCTCCTGATTTGAAATCGGCGGTTTATAGCTATGACTGCCATACCGGTGGTCCGCTGGCACAACCGAGGAGGTTGTCATGAGAATTACTGATGTCTCCAAAATGCGGGGACCGCTCAACGAGTTGAACGATCAGCTATTCGGCGACAACGGAGAGGAACGACTGGCTGAACTGAATCTCTGGTTGAAAGGGGTTCTTGCGAACCTCCTGAAGTTCGTCAGCGAGGCCTCAGTCGGCCCCGTCGAGAAGTTCAGTGTCGCCGACGTGCTTGGTCAGGAAGGCGTCAACAAGGACGGCATCAGGATTGCTTTCCTCGGCGACAACTTCAAGAGGGTCTTTGGATCTCTTGTTGAGGGGAAGGTCGAAGCCGCCAAGCTGGTTGTGCATCAGCTCACCCGGTACGCGACTGCGCTTGACATTGCGTCCGCGATACCGGCCGAGAAGCGGGTTACCACCATCGGCCAGATCTACGAGCTGATCAAAGCCCAGGCCAATGGCAAAGCGGGGCTGCTGCTCGTCAACGGCTGGGCCAACATCTTCCTGTGTTACGGGAATGATGGAAACCTCTGGCTCGTGGGCGCGTGCCTTTTCAGCGGCGGTTGGTGCTTCCGTGCCGTTCCGCTCGGTGACCAGAGCTGGTGGGTTGGCGAGTCCCGAGTGTTCTCTCGCAAGTAATTGGAACTGGGACTCTTGGGTCCCTGGTCCTTGGGCCCGTGCGGTTTACCGCACGGACCTTTTTGTTTTTATACTAATTTGTT
>CAZFTW010000071.1:0-3563 GCA_964521925.1 uncultured Candidatus Saccharibacteria bacterium
TAATTTTAAGATAATAATTTATTAACATTTTCTGTCAATCTGTACCGATTTGTTCCTGATGTAAATCGGGACAACAAATCGAGGATCCTCGATTTTGTCCCGATGCCAAAGGCATCGAGGATTCTCGATATAATTCACAAGAATTATATCGGAACTGCAAAATCGGGACAAAAATTGTGCCCGCATATCCGATGCGGGCACTACGGGTGCGGTTCCAGGGCCGATCCCCCCTTAGGCGATCTTCGCCGGTAGCCGTATCTGCCGTGGCGGCGCTGATGGCGCCGATGGCCTCTGCGGTGCGGGATGCTGCTCGGGCCGCTTGTCCGTCTTCGTGAGAACCTCGCTGTATGTTTGACCTTCGAAGCCGCCCATCACCCATTCGCCGACAAGGCGATTCCCGTCCACCTTGTAAACGACAACTGCGGGAGCGCCGCCGAAATAGCTCACGGCGAGCACGCCGTTGCTGTAGATGCCCACTCCCGTGATCGCGCCGTCGTCCATTGTCCAGCGAACACGGAACGTGCCACGGACTGCGGTGATCTCTACGGAACCCGTGTACTCGGTCCCGTCAGGGTTCATTCCCTGGCACTCGTAGAACCCGGCGATCTCCGGCTGCTGGGGCGCTCCCTGCTGAGCCCCTGCCAACGCCAAAGCGAGCACGACAACGAATCCGATTGTTAACAGCACCTTCATGGTGCCCTCCTTCCTTTCGTGGCCGAACCTAACTTAAGTATTGTATCAAAATTATGAATTTAGTCAACCCGCCTAAGTTTTGTTTCGCAAAATTTGGGCGGGTCAACTAAAAAGGGCCTCCCGAAACGGGAGGCCCCGACGCACCGGCGAGGGTGCGTTCATCCGTGGCGGGCGCCGTGGGCGCCCTGCCGATTTTCGTTCAAGAACTCTGTCTCGGGGCTCCAAGCCCCGGTACGCTTGACAGGCGCCTCGGACTTGGGTTTCCTGTCCTCTCTCTCAGGGTAATGGGGCACTCCGCCCCCGCTCCTGCGCCCAAAAACCCTTCGATTGCTATTCAACTTCGGCATAGGTCACTCCTGAACGATAGGGTGAAGGTACTGGACCGACTATACACACTCGGCCTATCCATTATACACCCGAATTGAAACTTTGTAAATAACACAAGATGTGGTATGGTATATTGCAAAGTACCTTGTTAGGAGTTTGCCATGAGTGTAAGAGCAAGAAGCTACATGAATAACATTTTCTGCGTAAAGCACACCAACTACCGGGCCGTCCGGCGTTCGAAATGCCCGAGTTGCTAGCTGATATTCATCCTGAGACACCAGCACACACCAGCTGCCGACGACCTTCTCGGCTCGCTCAATCCCTACCAGTTCCTGAATCTACAAGAAGCGCTTGAAGGAATCGCGGTGATACCCGAACCCACGCCTTCTTCTCTCGAATTCACAGCAAAATCCCGAGTTGGCAATATTGCCCCCATTACCGGCAGGGAGTTTTCCTAAGGGGCGCAAGAGACCTGGCAAACAGGCTTGCCTCTTTCATTCCCAGACCACAAACGGCGTAAAGCCGTTTTTAAATTTTAAAAATCAAAAAGCCCTTAAAAATAGGGCTTCAAGCGGACAACCGTTTCCTGGCACAGCCGGTTGTCGAGTTCGGCGTCCATGTTGCGCCAGTTGCCCCGCTCGGGACGGCCGAGCAGTTCGGCAGTAACAAGGCGGAGGTATTGAGGCGGCGCCGGCGGACCCCAGCAAACCATTGACGGGCCGTCCGGCGTTGTCCAGAAAAGATAGGGCTCCGGACACTCAAGATAAAGCGCCTGCAAATGCGCGGCATGTGTGAGTTTTTGGATCTCGGCCCCGGGAAAGTCCTTCCGTATCCTCGAAGTGAGATCGATTTGTGTCGGCAAAAGGTGGAGGTGGGCGTGCTTCACGGTCTGCCCGACAATTCCATGCTCGAACACCGTGACGGGGTAAGGAGCAGTCGCATTGCTCTTCTGATATTCCAGAGAAAGCGCCTGGCAGACCCGTTGGACCGCCCCGAACATCGTCTCGGTTTGGCTGCCGGGGGAATGGGAGGTAAGCGCGCCCATGCACGGAATATGCTCTTTGGGAATTACGAGCGCGTAGCCGCCGTCGGTTATCTGGCCGAGAGTGGCCGCCACATACCAATCGCCAAGGTCAGCGATAAGACGTTCGCCGATCTTGCTCATATCGCAAAAAACGCAGTCGCTATTCACGTCGTCCTCATTTCAAGGTTCAATTGCTTGAACCCAAGTTAGCCCTTAATTTTTTCGCCGTCAAAATAATTATCCACAAACAGAAAAAGACCCAGCTTATGGGTCTTTTTCTGTTAACTTGCAGCGTATTCTCCGTTCGCAGTTATTGGGAGTTAGTGAATAATTTTAGAATTTCGGGCATTGATCCCAAATATTTGGAAGGATTAACGGCTATGTCTTTAGTAAGTTCCTCCAATGAAATCCAAGCTACTTTTTCAACCTCATTTTCTTGTATTCGAAACCCCGAAATATCTTTATCAATTGTAGCAACAAACCATTGCACAAAATAATTCCTACTCGGCGCGGGATGTCTTTTGGGCCCCTTTTCTAATTTAATTTCAGTTAGCCCTATTTCTTCCTTAACTTCTTTTTTTATGTTGCTTTCGTAAGTTTCACCTTCTTCAACAGTACCGGCTACAGCAGGGCCCCATTTCCCAGGGCTTCTATCCTTGGTCATTTTCCGTTGAGCAATCAAGGCCTCGCCTTTGGAATTAGTTAACCAAAGAGCGGAAACACGGTAAATATTATTTTCATAATCAAGCCCAGTTCTGCTTTTATATCCTATGATTTCATCTCTCTCGTTTACAATTTGTATCTTATTTTTATGCATAAAATCCGCAGCGCCACGGGGAATCGAACCCCGCTTCCGGCGATGAGAACGCCGTGTCTCCCGATTTTGTTCAATTCTTTTGAATTGATTACAAAATCGAGGATCCTCGATTTTTCTAAATTTTTGGCACCGCATACGGGAGTCGAACCCGTGTTCCAGCGCTGAGAACGCTATGTCCTAACCACTAGACGAATGCGGCATCAAAAATTTGGAAAAATCGGGACTAACCGATAGACGATGGCGCCATATTAGGGTCTATTTTAACCTATTTTTCTGATTTGACAAAATGCCTAAAAGCGTGCTATAATTATAGAATAGTTCCCAACAAGGAGCCGACCATGAGAAGCTTCAGTTTTGCGGGCATTCTCGGATTCCTCGTATTCCTTGCCCTGTTCGCCTGGCTCGCCGGTGACTATATCGACGAAGTCAAGACCAACGCAACCAAGTGCACCGACGCGCGCCAGGCCCTCGGCCTGTGCACTAAGTAGAAAGGAGGCAGAGCATGGAAGTCGTCTACGCATTTCTTGCCTTCTGCCTACTGCTGCTCGTGCGCCGTCAAGTACGGCGCTGGTAACCCGGAAAGCAGGAAGAGGACCAAGGCCCGCAGAACATCGCGGGCTTTTGTTTTGCCTAAATTATTTAGAGAGTCCCGATTTTGTTCAATTCTTTTGAATTGATTACAAAATCGAGGATCCTCGATTT
>CAZFTW010000072.1:0-3514 GCA_964521925.1 uncultured Candidatus Saccharibacteria bacterium
CAAAAGCCGGACTCTTTGATCCGCTGTTAAGATTTCTGATCTTATTCATCGGCCTTTCCACAAGCGCGCTTTTGTTCTTACTATATTGGTTGTTATTACAAGCTGGTTTTCCCGAAGAGCTTGTGAGGACATTCATTTTCGCCAGTTTCGGAAGTTATACATTGTTTTTGGCGTTTTCCTTAAGAAGCTTAGAAAAAAGCATCTTCGAGTATCCTCTTTTTTCCAATCGTTACCTGGTTATGGGTGTGGGCATTGGAATTTTTCTGATGAGTGCAGCCATTTATACTCCATTTCTCCAGGATTTACTTAAGACGGTTCCTCTGCCCTTACCCTGGCTTTTAGGAGTTTTATTCATCGGGCTATTGAATATTGTCGCAGTTGAATTAGGAAAGTGGATCTTCCGTCGCGGAAGCTTGAAAAAGGTTCAGAAGAAACCTACACTTGGGATATGAATTTCAAGGCCTTGAGGAGCAAGAAACTGTTCGTGGTTTTGAGGAATCTTGTTATTGCTGAAGTGTTGGTTTTCCTTGCTTTTATGGCTTTGGCCCTCTCGGCCGACTGGGGCGAGATATACGAAGGTTTTGTGCTGGTTCGCTATGTGCCGTTCGAGGTCGTGGAGTTCTCTCTTCTCGGATTATTCCAATTGGGATTGATAATCCTGGTCTTTATGAGATCGCTGGCCGAGGAAGCCGATATTCATGAAATGATGGCGTCCGGAGAGCATGAAAAACTCGAATTCAAAACATCTCTCCGCTGGGACGTTAAACGCAACCAGGTTAACCGGGAACTCGAAAAAACCGCCATGAAAACCGTAACCGCTTTTTTGAATTCGGAGGGCGGATATCTTTTGATGGGCGTGGACGACAAAGGAAAACCGGTCGGGTTGGAAAACGACTTTGCCTCCCTCGTAAGGCAGGACACCGACGGTTTCGAGAATCATTTTAATAATCTTTTCAGGAGCATGGTCGGGCCCGAATTCAGGCGTTTGGTCAAGCTGAAATTCAATAATATCGGCGGCAAGACGGTTTGTCTGGCAAGCGTCGAGCCCGGCCACAAGCCCGCGTATTTGAAAACCGGAGACGGCGAGGATTTCTACATTCGCACCGGCAATGTCACCACGCCCCTCAAAATGAGCGAGGTCGCCGCTTATACTTCTTCATGGTGGAGAATGAAATGAGCGACAAAGAACTCAAAAAAGGTGGCGGTACGGGCTGGTTAATATTCTGGGAATGTTGTAAAATGTAAGCAAAATGGCCAACTTTCTTTTATCAGGGGATATTTTCAGGCGAGAACCAAAACTCAAGCTTCTTTTTGTTGCTCCTGAAGCGGCCCCTTTCATCAAGGTCGGAGGATTGGGCGAGGTGATGCGTTCTTTACCCAATGATCTTAGGGCTTTGGGCCATGATGCCCGCGTTTTTATTCCTAAATACGCCTCGATTGACCTTGAAAAATATCCTTTGCATTTGGAGCTTGAAGGTTTGCAACCGGCGTTCCTTGAAGAAGACCCGCACGGTCTTTTTACTTCCAACGTTTTGAGATACGAAAACGACTCAGGCAAAACCACCGCTTATTTTCTTGAAAACATGGAATATTACGAAAAAAGAGCAAATGTTTATGGATATATCGACGACGCAGTAAGGTGGGCGCTTCTCTCAAGGGCTGCCCTTGAGTTTTTAAGATACTCCTTTTGGCGTCCCGATGTGATCATAGCTGCTGATTGGCAGAGCGGATTAATTCCGAACTATTTTCATACTATATATAAAGATGATTTAAAATTGTCATCTATGGCTATTGTTTTTTCTATCCACAATCTTGCCTTTCAGGCAATGTTTGACCATCATTTCGTTTCCGAGATGGATTATGATTCCGGCAGGGAAGCCATTCCGCCATTTAATGACCCGAGGCTTCTGAAACTTAACTTTATGAGAAGGGGGATAATGCATGCCGATATCGTTAGCACCGTTTCGCCAACCTATGCCCAGGAGATCACCACATCTGAATACGGCGAGGGACTGCACGATCTTTTAAACGAGAGACGCTCTAAACTTTTCGGTATTTTAAACGGCATTGATACCGCTCTTTATAATCCCGAGACCGACCCCAATATCAAATTTAACTACAACATAAAAACACTGGACTCAAAAGCTAAAAATAAATCTTCTCTCCGGCAAAAGTTTAATTTGCCTGTCCGAGGCGGTACCCCTCTTTTTGGCATCGTTTCAAGGTTAACCGACCAAAAAGGGTTCGGTTTGCTTATGGACGCCGCAGAGCCGCTTTTGGATAATTTTGACATGCAATTGGTAGTTGTCGGCTCCGGCGATGCCCGTTTTATGAATTTTTTCCAGGAACTCGCCGGGAGATATCCAGAAAAAGTCGCTGTTAATCTGAATTATGACGAAGCTCTTGCCCACGAGGTTTATGCCGGTGTTGACGCGATTATTATCCCCTCTCGTTTTGAACCATGCGGTCTGACGCA
This sequence comes from uncultured Candidatus Saccharibacteria bacterium, assembly GCA_964521925.1. GTDB lineage: Bacteria > Patescibacteriota > Minisyncoccia > 2-02-FULL-40-12 > GWA2-44-9 > JACPAB01. Next base: position 2,477 of record CAZFTW010000072.1, read on the forward strand.
AATGGAAGCCATGGCTTACGGCACGGTGCCGGTTGTTCGCAAAACAGGCGGTCTGGCTGACAGTGTTACGGATTATGATCCCGTGAATAAAACCGGCACCGGTTTTGTTTTTGAAAAGTTTGATAACCGCGCTTTTTACGCTGCGATGATAAGAGCAATTGAGACCTATAAATATCCGGGATTTTGGCGTGACATTCAAAAGAGGGCAATGACAGTTGATTTTTCTTGGACAAAATCAGCCAAGGAATATCTGGAATTATTTAAAAAGGCCATAGAATACCACCGTAAATCAAACAGTTAACTATGTATTGGGCTAATTTTCTTCATTTTTACCAGCCGGCAGAACAGCAGTCGGATATTTTGGAAGCAATTGTAGCCCAAAGCTACCGTCCCTTGATTGACGGCATAAAAAAGCACAAGCGAGTCAACCTTACTTTAAACATAAGCGGCGCTCTTTTGGAGCTTTTTGACAAATACGGATATGGGGACATTATTTCCGATTTGCGTGAATTGAGCGAAGAAGGGCGGGTTGAATTTACATCTTCATTAAAATATCACGCTCTCGCGCCCTTTTTAAGCGAAGACGAGATCGTAAGGCAGGTAAAAATGAATGACGAGACCAGCAAGTTCTTTTTGGGGAATTCCTACAAACCCCAGGGTTTTTTTCCTCCAGAAATGGCATATAGCGAGAACCTGCCGGCCGTTATCTCTTCGCTCGGTTTTAAGTGGATCATTCTCGACGAGATAGCTTACGACGGTTATGTCGGGCGTGTGGATTACAAAAATCTTTATAAAATTGCCGGGAGCGATCTTTTTGTTTTTTTCCGCGAACGTCGTTTAAGCAACCTAATCATGAGTGCTGTGGTACGTTCTCAGGGGTCGTTGATAGAGGCTATGAAAGAAGATCTAAAGAGCGGGCGTTACGTGTTAACGGCCATGGATGCGGAGACCTTTGGCCATCATCGGCCGGGTTTAGAGAAGATGCTTTTTGACATTTTTGGCGCCTCGGAATTCGAGCTTATTAAAATTTCCGATATT
>CAZFTW010000073.1:0-3333 GCA_964521925.1 uncultured Candidatus Saccharibacteria bacterium
TTATTTAGGGCAAGATGGATCGGTTTTTGACGGTAAAAAGTTTTTGTCCTTCAGTACCACGGATGAACAATCAGGCATCGCTTACTACGAAATAATAGAAGGCGACCGGCCTCCTGTTCGCGGTAGCGATACTTATGTTTTACAAGAACAAGATAAGCCGGTAAAAGTGACGATCATTGCTTATGACTCGGCTGGCAATGCGAGGGAATCAACATACACGACGCCATCTAATGTTTTGTATCCCATTATGATCACGATCATAATTATAATCGTGATATTGATCTTTGTTTTAAAGAAGTGGTTCTCCTTCGGGAGTTAGTCGTTTTTGGTGAACAGCGTTATCTCCTGCCAGATCAGAGAAATTGCTTTTCGGAACGGAAGAATAGAAAGCATATAACGCAGGTCGATAAGCTCCCTGACCACCCACCCCCAAAAACCGGCCATATGGATGCCATTCCACAAATGGGCTATCGCAAACTTGCCTCCAGCCGGGGCGACCCAGACGCTATAAAAAGGACGGTAGCTTTTTAGCTTTTTAGCTTGTAGGGTTCTGATTATATTTTCGGCAGCAACCTTTCCCTGGTCGTTGGCGACGTAGGCAAGCGCCGGAACGGGCCTTTGGACCTTTGGGTCAATGAATTCGATGTTGTCTCCGACTCCCATAATATTATCATGGCCCTTAAGCCGCAGGTATGTGTCCGTCAACATCTTGCCGCTTGCCGATAGTTCCAGGTCCGGAATTTTCTTAAGGAGTTCGTTGGCTTTTATGCCCGCGGTCCAGATGATGATGTCGCCGTCCATCTTTTGTCCGTTCTTGAGTTTTATGAAGTCAGGGCCAACCTCTTCTATCGGGGAGTTCTCCATCACGGCAACCCCCAGTTTAGTCAGTCGGCGAAGCATGTGCTGTCTTTTTTCCTCCGGTATCATGGGCAATATCTTGGGGCCTGCCTCAAAGAGAGTGATGAGGTGGCATTTGTGCTTTATCTTGCAGACCTTTGCAATTTTTTTGGCGCAGCAAGAAAGTTCGGTGGCCAGTTCCACTCCAGTAAATCCCCCGCCGCAAATAAAAATTTTAATAGTTGATGCATGTTTGCCGGAAGCAAAGTCATTTATTAATTGGTCCATTCTTTTGTTGACCATCAGCGCGTCGTAAACGGACTTGAACTGATAAGCGTATTCCCTGACTCCCGGAATTCCGAAGTCGTTCGTCTGACTGCCCAGGGCGATTATTAAATAGTCATACTCGAAAGCCCTAGCATCGGCAAAGACCTTTTTGGCCTTCAGATCCGCTCCGGTGACCTCGTCCTGAACAAACTCGATGTTCTTGTTCTCGAATATGTCATGGTAAGGAATGCAGATGCTTTTTTTAAGCCGGACGGCAAAGGGGTCTCTTTTCACGCCGTAAGCGGAAGCGACCTCATACAAAGCAGGCAGAAAAAGATGATAGCCGTTCTTATCTATCAGGGTGATATGCGCTTTGTCTTTAAGTTTTTTTTCAAGGTCAAGAGCACAACGCACTCCACCAAAACCACCTCCTAAAATTAATATTTTAGTCATAATTAATGTAGCCCTCTCCCGATTTGTCCTGTGCAAGGCACAGCTGACAAATCGAGGATCCTCGATTTCGCAACCAAGCTTTGCTTGGGCGAAATCGGGACGAATCCCCCGCCTAAAATTAAAACTTTAAGCATGTTTTAATTTTACAATTTCCAATTAACATTTTCCAATTTCCAATAAATACAAAAATGAGCAAATGATAACTTAATGGGAACTGATAAATGGTAATTATTTAAGGTAATCGCGAGGATCGATAGTGTTGTCGTAGTTAAAATACAACTGGCCGTTCTTTTCGTTAATATAAGTAAAGAACTCTTTATATATGCTCAAGTGAACATGCGAACCGGTCGAAAATCCCGTCGAACCCTCATATCCGATCACCTCTCCCGCTTTGACCTGCGTGCCGACTCTCAAAAATTCAAAAGCGCTCATGTGGCCGTATATACTGACAAGGTTATAAGGCGGGTGCTTGATGGCTATCCAGTTCCCCCAACCGTCGTTTTTTCCGTTGGCTATTATCTCCCCGTCGCCTATCGCCTTGATGGGAGTGCCGTATCCGACCTTAAGGTCTATGCCGTTGTGAATTTTCCCGCCGTAAGCTCCCCTCCTGGCATACGCCGTCCTGCCATATACCTGGGTTGTGTAGTAGTTATCCTCCGGCCACCGGAAAAGGTCGGTGCCCTTTCTTGGTAAATTTTCTGCTTGGATACGAAGAATATAAAGCCCGCCCTGGATAATTTTTGTTTCAATCTCTTTTAATTCCGTAAAGAAAAGGGATTGCTTTAATTCCACTTCTTCAAGCATCTTTTGGTATGCCGCTTCCTGGCCTTTAGTTTCTTTCAGTAATCCGTCTTTTTCCGACTTGGTTCCGCCAAGAGATACTTTTTGCGAACTTTGCTGTTGTTTTAAAATTTCAAAATCACTCTTCCTTGCTTCAAGGTTCGACTTCTGAGCCTCCAGTTCGCGCTTTGTCCCCCTCAAATCATCTATCAGTGAGAGGAGGTTGCTGTTAAGGGAATTGGCATATTGTTCATGTCTCAAAAATTCCGACAAGCTGTCGTTCTTCAGTAACATGGTGAGCAGGCCTTCGCTCTCCTGCCGGTTCAAAAAGAGTATCGTCTGGGCTATCGAGCTTTTTTGCAAGTTTATCTTCTCCTGGGCCGTGGATATATTCGTCTGAACTCCGCCGATCTCTATCTCGGTCTTTTTTATCTTCGTGCCAGTCAGAGAGATCTGGCTTTCCAGATATTTAATCTGGCTGTTGAGTTTGGCTATCTCATTCTGGAGTGTTTTGGCTTCTGCCTGCTCCTGGGCGATACTGCCCCGGAATTGCTCCGCCTGTTCTTCGAGGCGTTCTATCTCTGCCCGCAACTCGGCGATGCGCTCTTCTTCCGTTTGAGCAAAGGAAACCGTAGTAGAAAGTAGCAAGCAGAAAGTAGTAAGTAGAATAAAGGTTACGGACTTTCTCATTTAGGTCAATTAGAAATTAGGTTAATTTCTTTATCGCGGCTTCTATTCTTTTCAGTGATTCTTTTTTTCCCAACACATCAGAAATTTCTACCGGATCGGGGGACTTCTCCTTTCCTGTCAGAGCCACCCGCAAGGGCCAGTAAACAAGTCCCCTGTCCCCTATTTCTTTTGCCAGTTCGTCCAACGATGCCCTCAAGTCATCGGATTCTATGGCTTGTTTTGTTTTCTCCAAGGAATTTTTAACGTCACCGAAATTAAAATTTTTCTATTTTAACAGTTTACCCGCGGATTCCGCTTCTTACAACA
>CAZFTW010000074.1:0-3227 GCA_964521925.1 uncultured Candidatus Saccharibacteria bacterium
CGAGAATGATCTGCACCTTGTCGTATTCTTCGGCGGTAATGATCGGCTCGTGGATGCCTTTATACCAACTGCCGCTTCCTTTCGGATATTCGTATGCGCCGTAGTAGATCGGATTTGTGAGGAGACGATACGTTGTGCACCGGCCAAGCGGCTTGCCTTGCCGCGTCTTGAGATGCCACTTTTTGTTGGCGATGCGCCACACCTCAACCGGCGTGCGATGGCCGGTAAGCACGAGGTCAAACATTCTCCGGACCATATCAAATCGTTCCGGGTCTCGGATAATGGCCTTGTTGCCTTTTTTAGCGTAAGGATCGTTCAAGTAGCCAATCGGAGCGACAGTCGGATAGATGCCGCGTTGCGCCTTTTCATGGAGACCGCGCTTCACGTTGTTGCCGAGATCGCGGATGTACTGGTTCGCCATGCCAAACTCAAGATAGGATAAAAGCGAGTTGTCGTCAGGCTGATAATCTTTCTCGGGCGTCTTGATATGTTGTATCTCTTTGCGCTGGAGCATTCCGATAATCATTCCGGCCTCATCGGGATTCCGCGCAAGGCGGTCTAGTTTCCAGCATAAAATGCCTTGAACTTTGCTTGCTTTTATCTTCTTCACCATTTCAGAGAACACCTGCCGCTCGTTCGGCTCTTTTGCCGAGTGCGATTCGCGTAACACTTCGACAACTTTTAAATTATATCGTTGAGCAAGTTCGGTGAGCACATTAACCTGTGAATCCAAGCTCAATGCTTGCCGATCTTCTGATTCGGAAGATTTGCGGGAGTACAAGATGTATTTGATATTTTCTGATTGATTATTCATGGAAACTTAAAGGGACGGCCTGTGTTGCCCAATTCACTTGCTCCGAAGAGTAGCCACACTGGCAAGCCGCCCCTTTAGGGAAGTGTGGCAATAAAAAACTCCTCGGGTTATCGCGGCGAATATGGGCAACGATTAAATTATAGCATTTTATATAGCTTGTAATCATATTATCCGATAGTATCCTTAATTGACTTAAAGCCGTCGTTCGCTTTCCAATTTCTCTTTTCGCCTTTATTGGTAATATACCTTCTTACTCTTTCTTCTTGTTCTAGTTCATTATTATGAGCTACCTGCACCAGCTCATTATTGTGAATGGGGATGCCTCCACAATCGTGAGCCGGGCAACGGAGCAGCTTCCAATAGTTTGACACGTTAAACTTCCCTCGCTTACGACATTCCCAATCAAGAATGCCTATCTGTTTAAACTCGTTGGCATATCTTTTGATCGTGCTTACTGACTTGCCAGATTTCGCGGCAAGATAAGGAAGTGATGCAACGAAACACGATGTGTGCGTTTTTTTCCTTTTACCTTCTTCGCTAGCACATTCAGTGAACGATTGATAAACCGCGATAGCCGTTGTTTGTTTCTTGTGAGAAAACTTACTCCTGATGAACTTCGTCGTGTCCATTGTTTGATATGCGAATGGCCCGTCATTCGGCCTGCGGAGTATTATATTCTTGCTATCATTCTGCTGATCCATAATCGTTTTCACTAAATATCTCACTGACTTTTTCAGTTACCGCCCTTTCAATACCTTGCCCAGCTTCTCCGTTGATCGGATGGAATAGATTTATATTCCTTTCGCCGATTTTCTTCGTGGGATAGACGAGGCGATATCCGAAGGCGCCGAGTTTCGTGAAAATCGCAACACTCCCAACATAGTAGCGGTCATCAAGCACAAAAGACGCGAATGCCACAAGGCCATCTTTCGGTTTTACTGGCATAATTTGAATTTCACTTACTTTTACTGATTGGTTCATAACATTTGGAAGGTGGGGGTGGCTACTCGTCCTCCGGCAAATACACCGCCTTGTAAAAATCCAAAACGTAATTGGCCCGGCACGTTGCTTCTGTGTCGGTTAGTTCCTCATAGAAGACCTTTTTATAGAGCTCCTTGAATTCTTGGATCGCTTCTTTGGATAACATAAAAAATGCGACAGGATTTCTTCAACCCTATCGCACTCCTCTTTTACTAAACTTCTACTAAACCGCTTGGTCTATTTGATTCTACGGAATTGCACCTTTCCCAGCTTGAATATGGTTTGGCCCGTAGTGATTTTTACCTTACGGTTCACAAGGTTCAGCGCGTTGTATACATTCCGCCACTTATCAGGTGGATTATCAAAGCCCGGGGTAAAAGTTCCATCAACCAAATCCATAAGCTCAATCATCGTGTTCGGTGGCTTGCTGAACATGATCTGACACGCACGGTGTTGTATCGTACCTTCGCGTAAGCGAATTTCTTTCCCCCTAAAGCATATGCGTGGCGGTTCCTCTTTAAGAGTGGATTCATGACGAGTCAATCCTTCGTCACCTATATATTCTTTGCAGATTTCTATTCCCAGCCCACGCGCAAACTCTAACAAGCCAGCAGGATCTACAACGATAAGAGGAATTTCAAAAGTTAGGGGGTCGGTTTTTTCTAGTAGAGGCAACTGAACTGCGGTGTGGTATTTGAGCTTACCTCGTAAGTATTTGCTTATCATTACCATTTTGGAGCCACCATCTTCCTTCATGGCCTCGATCTTATCTATCGCTTTGATGTTCGGATCGCCATCGAGAACATTCTCAGTAAATTCGGGGAACGTCGGTGCGCCTTCCTGCGCAGGAATTCTGACGACCTTCCCATTTACGAGCGGTTGCCGGTCTATCAGTTGTCGGACAACATACTCAAGAAACTTAATCGTATTAGGAGCCGTTGGCTCGATATGTATAGACATTCAAACTTTTTCATTACTTTTTCACTACGCGGCAAACTATAAAAAGTTTTGCTTTAAGATCGGGAGTGCGACGAAACTGTCATCGCTTCATACTTTTGAATTCGCAGACGGCAACGGCGCAGTTGGGCAAGTGCGCCAGAAAGTTGAGCGAGCAAGCCACAATACATTCCAGGGTCCATATCTTCTGGCTGGTAGTATAGCGGCTCAAAAACCTGCCGTACGGTGTTTTGAAGCCCCCTCAGTTCGTCCTGATAATCTGATGTTATTTTTGATTTAATTGTTCGGGCCATAGTTAATGTTTCAGCTCACTTTCCTTCATTTCTTTTTCAGTCTTTATCCCATTCATCTCAAAGATGGCACTATCAGTCTCCTTTCCGCTAAGATGGACATAGACTGCAGGCATTCTGCTGCCTTGAATCCATCCAAAATATTGATTCATTTGAAACTCTGTCAAATGATGCGCCATGAACGT
>CAZFTW010000075.1:0-1911 GCA_964521925.1 uncultured Candidatus Saccharibacteria bacterium
TCAAGACACCGATCCAAATCATTAAAGCGGTTCCAAGCTATTGATTAGAAAACACTTTTCCGGGTTGACCAGGGGGTATTTAATTTATATTTAGTTTTCGTATAATAAGAAGCATGAGTTTTGGAGAATCACAAGAATTTCCCGGTAGAGAAGTCGTGGAAAAAATGGAGCCGACGATACATTAAAATGTCCATTCGACAAGCTCAGGATAAACAAAAACCCACACCATTCCAACAAAGCGTTTATGATTTTGTGAAAACCATTCCGAAAGGGAAAACTGCCACCTACAAAGAGGTCGCCCTTGGCATCGGGCATCCGAAAGCGTATCGGGCCGTTGGCAACGCGCTGAATAAAAATCCTTTTGCGCCGATAGTGCCCTGCCATAGGGTTATTAAGTCCAATGGTAGTCCCGGAGGGTTTGCGTGGGGCACTCAAAAAAAGATACAATTACTAAAGAATGAGTTATCGAGTTTTGCTTCTCGGGGGAGGTAGCGGCGGGCATGTGTTCCCGCTTATTGCCGTGGCCGATTCGCTTAAAGAAAGAGCCGCGCAATCGGGCATTCCTTTGGAATTGATAGTGATGGGCGAGGGCGATTTTCTCAAAAATGCCTGCGCCGAGCGCGGCCTAGTGTTCAAGCCGATATGGGTGGGAAAGATGAGGAGGTATTTCAGCGTCCTGAACTTTTTGGATGTTTTCAAAATCCCTGTCGGGATTTTGCAGTCGCTTTGGCACATATTTTGGTATATGCCGGATGTGGTGTTTTCCAAGGGTGGGTATGCTTCATTGCCGGGAGCTTTGGTGAGCCGCATATTTTGGATACCAATTTATATCCACGAATCCGACTCCGTGCCGGGGCTTTCCAACAAACTGATAGGCGGCATGGCCCGGGCGGTATTCATATCTTTCAAGTCGGCGGAAAAGTATTTCAAAGCCGGAAAAGTTTTTCTGGTGGGCAATCCTGTCAGGAAAGACCTGTTTGCGGCAGACAGGGCGGCATCGGCCCAAATGTTCGGCCTGGACCAAAGCAAAAAGACGGTCCTGGTCATCGGGGGGAGCCAGGGCGCCCAAAGGATAAATAAAATAATATTAGATTCGCTTGTGATGATGGCCGCGAAGTTTCAGATGATCCATCAGTGCGGCCAGGGGCAGTATAATGCCATCAAAGCCGAAGTTGACCGGCTCCTCAAAGAAGGCAAGACCAGCAGGGGCCATTATACCGAAGAGATACAGAATAACTACAAACTTTTCCCGTTCTTTGACTCTAAACAGATGGCCGCCGCTTACGCGGCCTGCGATATCGTGGTCTCGAGGGCCGGCGCCGGCTCGATATTCGAGATAGCGTTGCTGGGTAAACCCTCGATACTGATACCCATCAGCAACTCAAGCGGAGACCATCAGCTTGAGAATGCCATTGAGTTCGCTAAATACGGCGCCGCGTATATCGAGGAAGAAAACTTGACCCCGAACCTGCTTATCAACCAGATAGAGTCATTGCTTGAGCCCGCAAATTACGAAACCATAAGCCAAAAAATTAAAACCTTTGCCTCGCCGGATGCCGCGGACAAAATTGCCGCGACACTGTTGGGCCAAAGCGCATAAAAATGCAGAACATTATCATCGGGCTGGTCGTTGTTGTTTTGATAGCCATCTATATGTGGCTTCGCAAGTCGATGCATCGTGAGGAAAATTTGCCCGCCGTATCGGAGGATGTTAATCTTCCGGCCAAGCCGGAAGATAAATCCGAAGCACAAAATCCGAAATCCGAAACAAATCCCAATTCCCCAATTTAGAAATTAGAAATTAGGATTTAGAAATTTGTAATATGCAGAAAGCTGTAGGTTATGAGGATATTAGAAAGTACTTCGAAAACACTTTTAAGTTTGGTCATTTGTCTCATGCTTATCTTTTTT
>CAZFTW010000075.1:1921-3109 GCA_964521925.1 uncultured Candidatus Saccharibacteria bacterium
TTTCCGGGCCCGAAGGCGTAGGCAAAAAGGATTTTGCCCTCGACCTATTTCGCCTTATTAACGGTCGGGAGGCCCAGGGTGACCCCGACTTCAGGTTGACAACTCCCCGCACGGAAGAGGATGAAACAAAGATATATATCGAAGACATCCGTGACCTGAAGACATTCCTGTCTTTCAAGGCATACACGGGGCCTTATAAATTCGTGGTTATCAACGACGCCGACCGACTTACCCCCGAGGCGTCTAACTCCCTCCTGAAAGCGCTTGAAGAGCCGACTCCTTTTTCAGTTATCGTGCTTATCAGCTCCAAGCCGAGACAACTTTTGCCGACGATACTTTCCCGCTGCGAGAACGTGCGGTTCTTCCGCTCGGAAGCGGTGGAGCTCGACAAAGAGACCGTCAAGGCGATAAACGAGTTCATAAAAGCGGCCAAGCTCGGCATTCCGGCCCGCCTGAAATACGCCGAGAAATTATATAAAGAAGAGGATTACCAAAAGCTTTTTGCCGGCCTCATTCACTGGCTTTACGCCAGAGAAAATAAAAATGTCCGCGTTCTGAAAAACCTCCTACAGCTCAACCGGCTCATCTCCCAGCCGCAATACAATCACCGCCTCGCGATAGAGAACTTTCTCATAAATATTTAGAAATTTAAAAGGCGGGCGGGTCTTCGGTGACCCGCCCGCCTTTGGCGGCGCCTAATGGATGGTGGTGCCGATGGTCTTCGGGCGCCTTCCCGGCCGCAGCACCGACTGAACGGCGTTCAGGCTGTTGTAGCGCAGGAGCTGAATGACCCGCTTCCTCGTCCGGACATCCAACCCCGTGAAGATGTTCTTGGCGGCTTGTTCGGGGTTCATGCCCAGGACGGAACAGATCCAGGGGAAGCTGCCGACGTGGTAGGCGTCTTCCGGATGGGGGTCCGTGAAAAAGAACTTGGCGGCGTCCAGTGCGTTCTGGAGGGACGCCCCACGCAGATCGATTCTGGCCTGGTTGAGGACGCCGAGCCAAATCCTGGATTCTCCGACTAGCCTCTCGTTCATCGTAGCGTTCATGACAACACCTCTATTGTGAACTGGCACAAAGTGGCCGTAACTATACATTAGTTATACTACAATTTTATACTTAATGTCAAGTTATATGTCATGGTTCAATACCTTGGAACCACCCCTGCTAAAATATGAGGATGTACAC
>CAZFTW010000076.1:0-3094 GCA_964521925.1 uncultured Candidatus Saccharibacteria bacterium
GCGGTCAGTTCCGTTCAAAAAATGTTCGAGCAGAGTTGTATAATTCCACCACAATGTCTCTTTTTTATACCCGCAAAGGCGACGACGGCAAAAGTCGTGTTGGTAAAAAGGTCTTGTCCAAGACCTGCATTGAGATTGAGGCATTGGGCCAGCTGGACGAACTTAACAGCATGACAGGCGTTTTAAAGAGCCAGAGAACTTTACAAGTCAGACTTGTAAACAAGTCGGACTTGAAGAACATCCTCCATCAAGTCCAGGAAGACCTTTTTATCATCCAGTCCCATGTAGCCAATCTGATGCTGGGCGGCAGCTTTAGGGTTCCCAAATTTGAAAGTTCCAAGGTTAGCGAGGCAGAAAAGATCATCGATGGTATTGAACGTAAGGTCCCGCCACTGAAAAAATTCGTGATCCCGGGCGCAAACGAGACCTCCGCCTGGCTGGACCTCCTAAGAGCCAAGTCGAGGAATGTTGAAAGGGAGGTTTTAAAAATTAAAGATCTGAAATTAAAAATTGACCGAAACATACCTTCCTATCTTAACCGCTTGTCGAGCTTGTTTTTTGCTCTTGCTCGGTCCGAAGCGGGAGGAAAAGAAAAGCACCCGAGCTACAAGTAGGGTTGCTTAAAAGGGTTTAATCGTTTAAAGTTTTCTCATTCGGTTTTCCGAGGAGTGGAACCTTGAAAACAATCGTTCTTGGCTTGCTTTTCACCCTTGCCTTCTTGTCCGCGGCCGAATCAAGGGCCGGGACTTTTGATGTGCTGAATCGCAACTCCTTGGTTTATCAGGGCGGAGTGCTGGTTGTCAGAATTCCTGATGACCTGAAGGACAAAGACCTTCAACTATACGCTTTCGACGAACTCCACACATTCAACAAGAACGGGCTTGCTTTTGTGGGAGTCGGCGTTGACCGTGCGCCCGGCCGTTACATTCTGTATCTGGTCGAAACAAGCGCAGAAAAGCTCTCCACGTATGGTTTCTTTTATACTCATGTCGAGGTTCTGGAAAAGGACTTCGGGATGCCTTGGTATGCCGGCCCGGCCGGAAGACCAAACCAAAGGGTGCGGGAGCAGCGTCAGAGAGAAGAACAGATCAAGAATGACGCCTACGCTTTGGCGAACCCTGAAGATGACTACACCAGAGGCCCGTTCGTCATGCCTCTGGAGAACGTAGAAGAGACCGACAGTTTCGGCACCTTGCGTCTTTACGGGTCGCGTAATCGCAGAACCAAGACCGTAAAGATAGAAAGCAAAGTTCCCCATGGCGGGGTGGACTTGCGGGCACGGACTCCCCTGCCGGTGCTGGCAATTAATTCCGGCAAGATCCTGCTGGCCCGGAACTTTCCGCTCCGGGGCACCGAAGGCAATATGCTTATCATCGACCATGGTTCTGGAATCCTTTCGCTCTATCTTCACCTCTCCCGTTTCGGGGTTAAGGTTGGAGAAACGATTGTGAAAGGCCAGGTTGTCGCCCAGACCGGTGCGACTCCACGGGGCACCCCGCCGCACTTACACTTCATGATCAAGGTGCGCGGTGTGAATGTCGACCCGCTGGAGTTCATCAAGATGACGAATGAGATGCTCCAATAGCCGCCGCAAAGCGGCTTTTAAGTTTCTTACTTTTTATTTTTGTTGTGGAATCTTTCGTGGACTTCGCGGACCCCGCACCAATCTTTTCCGCTGACCCCGCAGGAAGTTATTCCGCTGACCGCCATTGAGAAAAGAGGCGGACTTTCAACGGGGCAGGCCGCCATTCAGAAAGGGGGCGGGATTGGTGCGGGGCAGGGCTGTTACTTTTTGTTATGGAAGCGTTGATGTGTTTCCCGTAATTGCTTATCTGTTACATGGGTGTAAATCTGGGTCGTTGTGACCGATGAATGGCCTAAAAGCGCCTGGACGGAGCGGATATCAGCCCCGTTGCGCAAGAGGTCGGTGGCGAAAGAGTTATGAGATATAAAACCATCGGTAATAAGATTGTGAGTGGCGTCAACGCCAAAATCAAAAACCTGTTGTTCGTCAGTTTTCATAAAACTGATTTTTTTAACTTTAAACCAGACGAGGTTTAAGTTGTTAGCCAAATTATCTAAAAGTTTACCGGCCTCTGAAAAGTTGTCGCCATTCTTGAATGTTTTAAGCCCGACAACTACTTTTAGCAGTAAATTTCTAGTTGGCAATAGCCAAGTGTATCGTCGGAGATACTTTATGCCGTATTGCTTCTCAAGATATTGATGGAACCCACTTCTTTTTGGCAGAGAGTTTAGAAGAAGGGATATCAATGGTTGTGCTGGGATTTTATCGTATTCTATTTTTTCAGCCAGACCCTGATAAATAATCTCTCGTTTCAACGTAGGTATCTCTTTTTTAAATTTCTTTTGTCCTTCTCGGTCAAGCACATGAAGTGTAAAAATCGTGTTGGGAATAATTTTCCCTTGCGGAAGTTTTACCAAACGATTTCTTTCTAAAACGTGACTGTCTATGCCAAGCCGTATTAATAACATTTGGACGTCTTTTAGAAGTTCTTTGCTTACTGAAAACATCTTGATAGTCCCGCTATTGCCTTCAGCGTCATATAATCCTGCTAAAAATTGCCTGATCTCGGTATCGGTTGCCTGGAATAATTGCGATGGAACTCGTTTGTGTGGTCCGGTTCCGATAGGGATATAATTTCTCAGAAAAGCAACCATTTTTTTTGAGTAGAAAATAAGTTCAAAGGAATTTGTATTTCTTTCTCTCAAGAAAGGCTTTTTATTAAAGTTTCTTTCAAAAATATTGCTATAAAACCTTAGGAATTCTTTGCTTTTATCGTATATCTTTACTCCGCGAAACCGTTCATTAACCACGCCGTCACCTAAAATATATCCAATGAGCCGCCAAATTTCCGGCTTAAGAAATTCTCTGCCCTTTATTTTTACTTCTTTTACTCCGGCAAGATATGATCCCGGCTTGGCGTCTTGCGCTTCTATTTCGGAGACCCCGTATTCGCATATTGTGAAAAGACGATGTTCGGGGGTGCAAATAATTTCGTGGCCATCAGCTTGGATTTTTACCAACCCTTCTGTTGTGTGGCTGAATTTTTGGACGACCTTTTGATCTTTCAGA
>CAZFTW010000077.1:0-3048 GCA_964521925.1 uncultured Candidatus Saccharibacteria bacterium
ACAGAACAAAAGAAGAGGTTGTGAGCCGATACTTGGTCGAGAAAGGCGTAAGGGGTAAGCACATCGCCAAATGGTTTGATGACAAAAAAGATAATCTTAAATTTATATCGGATAACAACAGCAACGTCGATTTTATGCTTTTTAAGCAAGCCGCTGGGACGGGCTGGGATTGTCCTCGTGCCTATGTTTTAGTGATGTTTCGTGAGATTAAATCCGAAACATTCTATACGCAAACAGTTGGCCGTATTTTGCGGATGCCCGAACCACACCTGAAAAAGGGTTATAAAGATAATTCGAGTCTACGAACCGGCTACCTCTATACAAACTACAGCCGAAAGGAGATCGAATTGCCGGACCAAGGCGAAGGCAATAAGCCCTTTACTCAGCAGGCCCGTCGAAAAGAGGGTATCAGAAACATCGCCTTACAATCCGCTTATATTTCACGGGTTGATTATGGCGATATACCGGCGTCCTACCAATTCCAAAGTATTTTCAGAAACTCGATGAATGCCTACTTTGGTATAAAGGAAGATGACATATTGGACAAAGCGGCATCGAGGCTTAAAAAAGCAGGTATTGATATAGGCGGTAAGCTAATAAATAACGTTATAGCAAATGCCGAGTTCGAGGACTTCGATCAGCTGGGGCTCGATTTTAAGAAAAAAGGCATTGACGTCAAGCTTGAAATGTCTACCAATGACGTTGAAAAGACATTTAATTTTCTTTGCTATCTCCTTCTTAAGGAGCAGACTGATGAACGAGCGAAATATACAAATTTCGCCCGTTCGTGGAGCGTACTCAAATCAGCTATCAGAATCTGGTTTAAGTCGGTATTGATCGACGATAGCGATTACCATTACCGAGTGTTCGTTAATGATATACAGAAGGGTGCAAGTAGTAAGCTTAGACCGGCCATCACGCAAGCCTTAATCGATTTCAAGCCGGTTGCGAGGGAGATTCTGAAAGCCAGGAAGAAACAGCAAGAGGAACGAGAAGCTCCAAGATTCGAGATACGGGAAGCATACGACTTTACCGATGACTACGAAAAAGTGCCACAGCGAAAGTGCGTCTTAGATAAATGTTTCATCCTAAAGAACTATACCGGTAAGCAGAACGAACTAAAATTCATCCAATACATTGATCGTAAAGCGAAGCATATCGATTGGTGGTTCAAGAACGGCAATCAGGGCAGGGATTACTTGGCTATAAAATATACCAATACGGTTGATGGTGGGGAGGAGCTCTTTTATCCCGATTGGATCATCCGCTTTAAGAATGGCACAGTGGGTATTTTTGATACAAAACAGGGGCAGACGGCAGCAAGCCAAGAAACAGCCGATAAAGCAAAAGCATTGGCATTAAAACTCAAGGGCCTTGGCAGGAAATATATTGGCGGTATTGTGGTCATGGAAAATGGCGTTTGGCATTACAACGGATCGGAGAAGTATTCCTACGGGAAAGGTGTAATCGGTCGTGATAAAAACTGGAAACCGATGGAAAGCCTTTTCAAATAATATGAAAGCCATAATTTTAGCCAGAGTTTCGACAGAAGAACAAAGGGAGATAAACAATTCCATCCCGGCCCAGATTGAGCGTATGGAGAGCTACTGCGCTCGGAAGGAGCTCGAGATCATTGAGCAATTCAGCTTTGACGAGAGCGCATATGGAACGAGAAGGGATGAGTTCGATAAGGTTCTCGAGAAAATCCAGGAGAGCAAGGAAAGGTTTGCGATCTGTTT
Source organism: uncultured Candidatus Saccharibacteria bacterium (assembly GCA_964521925.1). Classification (GTDB taxonomy): domain Bacteria; phylum Patescibacteriota; class Minisyncoccia; order 2-02-FULL-40-12; family GWA2-44-9; genus JACPAB01. Next base: position 1,740 of record CAZFTW010000077.1, read on the forward strand.
TGATAAAGTTGATCGCTTCTCACGCAATGTCTTCGATAGACGAGTGGGAATTCTCTACGACCTTGCGATGCAAGGAAAAATAGAGCTTCATTTCACTTCCGATAACCTTGTTATCACGCCAGATATCTCTGCGGCTGAGAAGTTCCATTTTGGGATAAGCCTAGGAGCGGCAAAATACTATTCAGATGCAATAAGCGATAGCGTCAAAAGAACTTTTGAGCATAAAAGACGAGAAGGTAAATGGACTGGCCCGGCCCCTATTGGTTATAAAAACATTCCCCTAGATGAAGAAAAGAGATTACGCAAGGATATAGTTCCCGATCCAGAAAGGGCATATTTAATCCAAGAACTGTTTCGGCTTTACGCAACAGCTAATTATTCGATAACAAGGCTTTGGCAAAAGACGACTGAAATGGGGTTGCGTAATAAGGACGAGAAGCCACTCAGTCGAAGCAACATCCAGATTATTCTTAAAAATCCCTTTTACTACGGGGTAGCTTATTCAAAGAAATACGGACATTATCCCCATGGCTACCAACCCCTTATCACTAAAGAGTTCTTCGACAAGTGCCAGGAAGTAATGCGGGGCAGGAGTAACAGGCCATCCAAAATGACCCTCAATGAATATATGTTTCAAGGGTTGTTGCCTTGTGCTAACTGCGGTTGTCTTTATAGCCCCGAACATCATAAGGGTAATAACTACTACTCCTGCACAAATGCGAAAGGGATATGTAAAAGGGTATATGTGAACGAGAAGGAGCTCCTTGAGCCGATTCACGAGGTTTTCGAGACATTTGAGAGTATACCTCGGGAAGTCCAGGAACAGCTCGTAGAAGAGCTCCGAGAGCTTAATGAGACGGAGGCAGGGTTCCACCAGAGCGAGATAAACCGGATCAGGGCTGAATATGACCGGACCCAAGCTAAAATTAATAAATTACTCGATCTCCGCTTAGAAGAGAGAATTACATCGGATGACTATGACAAAAAACTGGAAGAGCTTAAAGATAATCAGTATCGGCTTGGAGTCGAGTTAGAAGAATATACGAAAGCGGACCACCAGTATTATATCCATGTATCCATCGTCTTAAATCTCTCTCGAAGAATAAGGGAAATTTTCGAAAGTTCGGAAACGCTCGAAAAACGGGCAATTTTGAATTACCTACTTCAGAACCCGACGGTATCAGGTAAAAAGCTTGAATTTACCTTGCGAAAACCATTTGATACGGTCCTTGAATTAGCTGGTTGTCCAAACTGGCTCCGGGGGTGGGATTCGAACCCACAACCTAAGGATTAACAGTCCTCCGCGCTA
>CAZFTW010000078.1:0-2811 GCA_964521925.1 uncultured Candidatus Saccharibacteria bacterium
CCGGCAGGGCAAACGGATTCGCAGGCCGACTAATTAGGTGAACCTTTAGGTGAACCTGTTGCGTCTTTTCTTGACCACTTTGTTTTTTTTGTATGAACTCGGAATATTCAAGTCGGAACTGATCCAGTTGACGGAATCAATCCCTGAATATTCCAAAACACTTGTCCACACATAGACAGTTGTAATGCCGACTCCGTCAACCGCCCAAAGGTCATTTAGGGTAATACGCCCGGCAACTTCTCTGACGCTTTTGGGGCGGAATCTGTCCAAGGCCCAGGTGAGCCTTTTGGCGGCCGTGAAATTGGCGCACCCGAGTTTCTCAATCATCTCTCGGCGGGTAAACATGTCCCTGCCCACCGCCAGCACTATCTCGGAAAATTTGTCCAGGAACGTTTTTCCGAGTTTAAACTCCCATTCATCTCTTTGCCTCAAGTGGTGCCTCCTGCCCGCAATGATTGCGCAAGCATTAATTTATGTCAAGGTTGCCGATTATGTAAGGGAAAATCGAATTTCTTCGCTTCATGAAAACCTCCTGATTTGAGGTTACTACTAAAATAACGAGAGTCAAGTTTGTTTCGTTTAGTAAGGAAGTATGTATTTATTTAATTTGTATTGTATACTTAGTTCATGAAAAAAATTCTTTTCCTAATAATCTTTGTAATTTTAGTAATTTTTCTTTTTGATGTAGAGGTCGAGACTTGTGGGTGTAGTTGGCGTGTTGAATTTAAATTTGCCTCCCCAACATCAACATGTGCTCGATACTGTTCAGATTCAGAGATTCCAGCAAAACCGTTCTATGCATACATTCTTAATTTAATCTGATTTGAATAAATTTTCCTTTGCTCCGCAGGTTGGATGTGTTTGCTTGTCCCGCCGAAGCCTGGGCAAAGGAGGAGAACAGTGAATTGGAAAGCGATTGAGCAAGAAATGCAATGGCTTTCTGCTTCAATGCCTCAACTCGCACTTTGATAATAAATAATTTTGCATACAAAAAAAGACCGCCCAGAGAGCGAGCGGCCCTCGAGGCGGTTATTCTACATCAACACGTTGTAGAGTTCTCGTTTCCGTGTCGTCAGATCGCTTACGTTCCAGAGCTTGCTCATTGGGCGTCTCCTTATCGGTGTGCCCGAGCCCACTCTGCCCGATACTCCTCTGGCCAATAGACAATGAAGCCAAACTTTTCGGCGAGCAGCGCGGTGTCGATGTGCTTCTTGATCGAGTTGTATCTGTGGATGGAAGCAAGCGTCGCATCGACGGCTCTGCGGTCCCTCTCGTCCATATTGGCTTGTAGCGGATCGTTCGGTGGTTTGAAGCCGAACTCCTGCTTGAACCTGCGGATGAGAATGATCCAGTCCAGCGCTTTGGTGAGCAGGTATCCAGAGACACCTACGGCCGCACTGAACATGGTCAGAAGCGCGATGAGCGTTTTCAGGTCGCCGGGCTGAAACCCATAGAACCTGACCGAGTTGACGAAAGCGTTGTACATCACGATGCCGAAAGCGGCAGTGAGCGTTGCCATGACAGCAAACAGAGTCATCATGGTTCTGAAGTTTTTCATTTCTCTTCTCCTCTTGATATTTGATTTCGAAAGAATTCCCACCGCAGAATTTACAACGAATTTCTACCTACTATTATACACCCGCACAACATAAAAGTCAAGGTGTCAACCGCAAAATGGTAGAAAATGGCTCAAATAAGGCACTTTTTCGCCAATTAGGCAACATTCGTCACCTTAAAGACCGTGACAAGCCACAATGCGAGAATTTGAAGGCAATCAAAAATCAAAGGCCGTCATTGCTGACAGCCTAAGATTTTTACCATAAAATAATCACTTTGCTCCGCGGGTTGGATTCGAACCAACGACCAATCGCTTACACATTATCCATCATTACTGATGGGGTGGACTATATCACCACCTTATCCTTCGACAAGCTCAGGACTTAGGTGTTCCGGTATCTAGTCTCTACGGCGCTCCACGTCATTGTTGATCATACTATCTTTTACATGGTTCCCACGGTATTGCCCCATTGGGGTTCCACCGTTATCCCGGAATTTTTCAATCCTCCTTTCGGAAGAAAGCTGCCAAATCGACAGGCGACTGCGCTACCGCTGCGCCACCGCGGAGCTTAGTGATCATTTTATTTAATTTTCAATTTACAAAATCTTTTTGGAATCTTCGTTATTCCGTCGTGAACTTCCATGTGGCAATTTGCGCAAAGCAATACACATTTATCTATCTCTGTGCGAAGCCTTTCCCATGATCTGGTCAACCCTCTCGAAGACATGTCGAAGTCTTTATTTTTCGGATCGAGATGGTGGAAACTCAATGCCCGTGGGCATTTATTGTAACTACATATTACGCACTTGTTGCCTTTATAAGACCTGGCCATTTCGCGTAATTTGATCCTCCTACGTTTGACAGCCATGACCATATATTCGGCTCGGTCGGAATAAGTTCTTTTTTCCTTCCTGGTATACACATTAAAAGTATACCAACTTTTGTAGCTAAAGAACATTGTACGCTAGCCATTGCGCCACCCGCCCGCAACGATTCGCAAGCTCATCTTGCGTATCGGGCGGGCCGCGGAATAATGTTCCTTGGGAGAGAACACGAGTCTATTCTAGCAGAAATAGGAGCCTTTGTGCAATATAAATTTAGCATAGCTTATTTGACGCTGTATTTTAAATATGCGAATCTTTATACGGATTTTGAACCTTGCGAGGATTAATGGTCAAACTAGTAATTGAACTCGAGTACGTCAAAGAAGCGTTTTTTCGAGGCGCAGCTGATATCTGGACGGGAAACAACCG
>CAZFTW010000079.1:0-2672 GCA_964521925.1 uncultured Candidatus Saccharibacteria bacterium
AGAAGCATTCAAAATAGTAGTCGATATAGACAACGGAGAATTGAATAAACAATGGGTAAGAGCTGACTTGCCGGTTGGCGCCGATGTTAAAGAATTTTTAGCTGAACTAAATTCTGCCTTAAGTAGCGGTAAAACACTCGCCGAATTTAGGGGTTGGTGTTTAAATTGCCAAACATGGAAGCTCCGATATCCTTCTGTTCTGCCCGAATACCATAACCAACAAGGGTCGGTTAACCCCTATGTTTTCATCCGCGCTCTGTCGGAAATTCTCCCTTCAAATTCAATAATTATTCCCGACCAGGGCGGTAATCTGACTTGGACCATCCAAGGATTCAAAATTAAGAACGGACATAGATTATTCTCTGCTTTTGGAAACTCGCCAATGGGTTACGCTTTGCCGGCAGCGATAGGAGCCGCATTTGCCGATCCGGGATCAAATATTATCTGCATAGACGGAGATGGAGGATTTCAAATGAACATTCAAGACCTCCAAACAGTAAAGCATCATGGATTGCCGATAAAAATATTCGTACTTAATAACAATTCTTACGGCATCATTAAACAATTCCAGGAAACCTACTTTGACGGCCGATACGAAGCCACAGTTGCAAGAACCGGCTATACCGCTCCTGACTTTGTAAGAGTCGCCATGGCATATGGAATAGCTGCCGAAACAATCGAAGACCATTCTGAAATCGAAAGAAAGCTTGCGCAAATTTTAGCCGCCAGAGAACCAGTACTATGCAACGTTATGCTTGATGAATCGCAGAAACTTGTGCCCAAGCTCGTTGCCACAAAAACTCACGATGGCCGGTACATAAGCAGGCCCATAGAAGACATGATTCCGTTACTGTCTCGGGAAGAATTCAAAGATAATATGATTATAGCACCACTAGATGACGACCGCGACGATGGAGCCGAAAAGCCATCGGAGATTAACTAAAGTGACAGACAGAATAATTTACGAGGATATAGAGAACATCACAAGATCAATCGGCCACGACTTCCAAGAATTGGCGGGAAAAACAGTAATGATAGTCGGAGCAAATGGTTTTATTCCGTCTTATTTTGTTGATACCGTGCTGTTTCTTAACCAAAATATTTTGTCGAGAAAACCCGTAAAGCTCATCCTGCTTACCCGCCGCGAGGTGGATAAAAACAGCAGGATCAGCCACTGCCTAGACAACCCTGACGTTAAGTTCGTTGCGGGTGATGTGACTAAGGTGCTTTTGCCATGGACCGAAAATGTCGACATTGTAATCTATGGAGCTTCTAAAGCATCCCCCAGAGATTACCTGGCCAACCCGTTTCAAACCGCCGAAGTAAATGTTTTCGGAACTCAAAGACTTCTTCATTTTTGTTTCGCAAACAAAGTATCCAGATTCTTATTTATAAGTTCCGGAGAAATATACGGCAATCCTGACCGCAATAACATCCCCATAAGAGAAAGCTATGCGGGCGGTGTTGATCCTATCGGCCCAAGGTCAGCATATCAAGAATCTAAAAGATTTGCTGAGACATTGTGCCGTTTATATTGGCAAAGCAAAGGAGTTGACACGATCATAGCCCGCTTATTCCACACGTATGGACCAAGAATGTTTCTAGACGACGGAAGAGTGATACCAGAATTTATAAAGAGGGCATTATCAAACGATGCGCTGGAAGTTGTAGGCAATACAAATTATACGCGAACATTTTCCTATATCTCAGACTCCGTGGAAGGAATGTGGAGAATATTGCTGAAAGGACAGCCGGGGCAGGCTTATAACGTCGGCTCGGAAGAAGAGGTGAGCATATTCGAACTTGCAAAAAAAATAGTCAGAATAAGCAACGGCAACAGCGAGATAAAGGTAATTCCCGGTTCTTCACTTCCTTGCTCCATTGCCACTCCCATAGCAACTCTGCCATCAGTTGAAAAGTTAAAAAAATTGGGATGGGCAGCAAAAGTAAATTTAGAAATCGGCTTAGAGCGTCTGATGGATTGGTATAGATATTACAACAGCAATTAATTAAAAAGGCCATTGTGGCCTTTTTTTATTTTAATCAGGGTTGTTTTCTAAAACTTGGCTAATTTCACTTTCGGGAAGATGATGCACGTGTTTGTCGCTTGGAAACTTCTTTTCCCTTACGACCCTTACGTACCACTCGAATGCGCATAGAGTTGCTTCACCTACAGTAACCCCCCCGCTTTCAATTCTATATTGTTCAAAATGAACAGGCGGATTGCCGGGCCATTGGTACAGACCCAAAAGATCAGAACTAATGACAAGCTGGCCGTCCAGGTTACGGCCTGCAGCAATACCAATAACAGGAAGATCTACTTTAGCTCTAATCCTTTGAGTGATCTCCTCGGTCACTGATTCTACAAGAACCATGCAAGCGCCCGCTTCCTCAACGGCAGTAATTACCTTCAGAAGTTCCTGAAAACTTTCCTTTGTCTTGCCTTGAGTTCTGTAACCGCCCAGCATCGCAGCCTTATTGGGATTCAGCCCGATATGGGCAACGACGAGGCAGGCCTCGGCAATTGCTTTGATCCGTCTGACGTAGGCCATGTTGGTTTCAACCTTCACGGCGTCGCAGGCAGGTTCCACCTCTTTCATAAATCTTAGGGCATTACGCACGGCTTCTTCATCCGATACTTCGTAAGAACCCAGCGGCATATCGCCGACGAT
>CAZFTW010000080.1:0-248 GCA_964521925.1 uncultured Candidatus Saccharibacteria bacterium
CTATGACTTCATCGGAAAGCGCCGGCTGATATGTTTTGCCGGGATGGTTCTTGATCCTAAATTCTAAACTGTCCGGCTCTTTCGTAAGCACTTCAACTTTCCTGAGACTGGCCCAATCTATATTCGCCGACTGATCAACGTTGTTTATGGCTAATGTAAGCATGGCTATAATCCCAAACGATGCATTTCTTTTAAGCGGTCAACAATCATGTCTCCGATCTCGACCGCAATATTTCTATCCAAAAATA
>CAZFTW010000080.1:258-1460 GCA_964521925.1 uncultured Candidatus Saccharibacteria bacterium
CATTCGGAATAATTGATCCTGCGGTTCTCGGCACAAACAGTTCCGGACCTCGTTCGCCGACAACATATGGCGTACCAGCCATAACCAAACCGCCTGATGCCCGTCCAGTTACTTTACTTACGACCGAGCTAACAAAACCTCCAGCAGAACTTGGTAAATTCTTTACGGCGTTAAGCGCACCCTGAATACTGGAGACAATCGAATTTACTTTATCGCTGATCCAGTTCCACGCACTGCCGACAACATCCTTTATTCCATTCCATAGAGCGACCCAGAAATTACTGAATCCCGTCCAGACAATCTTCAGCCCGTCCACGATTGCATTGGTGATCGTCAGAATAGTATTTTTAATAACACCCCATAAAAATATGGCGCTATCTCCGAGAATTTCCCAAAGATAGATAAGCCCGTCTTTGATCTCGGACCATTTGAAATAGATCAGAAGAATCAATCCTACAATAAGAAGAATTGCAATCGTCCATGGATTAAGCAGTAATGGCACAATTGCCAATGCCGCTGCAATAGTGATCATGACTGCTGAAATAATTTTTCCGAGAATCGGCCATCGTTCCACCACTCCGTTTATCATTTCAAAAAGAACTGCGGCCCACTTAACCAAAGGCAATCCGGCATTCTCCATAAAGTCCCCGAAAGTTTCCCGAAGCCTAGCCCATTGGGTAACAAACGGACTTAAAGATTTTTCACCTTCCGCAATATGAGCGCTCAATTCCTGGAACATCGTATCCAGGCTGGCGAATTCAGGAACAGATATGCCCATCTGCTCAAGAAGGAAGCGCAAAGCTCTTGTATTGCCTTCGGTAGCTCGAATCATCATGTTGGCTGCTTCAGCCGCATTTAATACTCCAATCCTTTCGCCTCGCAATAAGACAGATGCATATTCTTTGGCTTTGTTAAGATTTTTGATTCGAGGCGCTAAGCGAGCAGCAATGAGCGTTGCGTATTCATCACTTGCGCCAATCGTCTTTTCCATTTCCTTGCCGAATGCTTGTAAAGAAACGATCCCCCTGTCCGTATCTTTCGTAAATCCGGCCAGAAAAAATCTTGCCTGAGCTATCGTTTTCTGACTTTCAAGAGTTGAATTTATAAGCGTGGTCAAACCGCGAATACCGGCATAAGTTGACAAAGCTCCGGCCGCAGCTTTAAAAGCATCGCTTAAGCTATTGGTATCATTCTTCAACGCA
>CAZFTW010000080.1:1470-2658 GCA_964521925.1 uncultured Candidatus Saccharibacteria bacterium
TCTGCTCGCCGACTTTCTTCAAAGTCTCTGATGCTTTATCCTGGGCGCTGACGATTAATTGTAGGTTTGCCTGATTCGCCATATCATCGCTTTATTTTTTCGTAATCTTCGTTTTCTTTTTTTGCTTCTTCGGCCATTCGTATCTTGGCCGTTTCTATAAGCCACCAAGGCTGAGCTGAATACTCTTCATACGTCCACCCGTATTTCTCACAGATAATCGAGATCCACGCCTCATCGGACAAGTGGCCTCTGCCTATCCGCAAAGTCCGGGCGTATTCATACTCTATTGCGCTAAAAAATCTGATGGCTGCAATGCCGTCTTGGTAACCGAATTGATCGCTTTCATAACTTCGCGATATTCTGCTTCCGGAAGATTCTCCACTTCAACCGATGCATTCTCCGGAACGCCGCCAATTGAAACGATCAGAAACTTCAGCGCCAATTCCTCCGCTTCGGTAACGGCAAGCGCATTAAACCCTGTGACCTTCCCTGTCCCGTCTGTTGCCGCATTCTTCAGAAATATTTTCTGAATTTCCCTTGCCTCCTTTCCCGTAAGATAGGAATTAAATACCACTTCTTTTCCCGAACTGATTGTGATTGATTTTGTTTCTCGCATAATTAATAAGATGAAACTGTGTTCACCGCTTTAATGGTTATCATTTTTGAATCCGAAACCGAGTAATGAGCCTTGAATCCGATTGTTTGCATCACGATGTCATTGATCCTTATCGCTCTGGTTATTTCCGTGAACGTGCATTTGGCAAGATCAATCTGCAACTGCGGATTGGCTGCCGTGCCAATCACCTGATCGCCGACCAGATCAATGCGCAATGCTTTCGGCGTTCCGGCCAACGCAACCGATTTCAAAGATTCGTCGGTCCATGTCGCCTCGAATTCTCCTTCGACCATAAACTGCTTATTGAGGAAGTCGGCCGGCTCTTCGCTGCCGAGTACATAATCGTCCTCAACACTCGCGTCTATCTTTAAGCTCAATGATTTAATCTGAATCGGAGTTGCGCCAGTAAGTCCCGCCAAGTTCGCAGCCGTCTTGAAAGTTACGTGCTTAGGCAAAAATCTGTTTTCGGTGACATTCACCGGGATAAGTGTTGCCGTTGCGCCTCTTCGCGCCCTAAGGTTTGCCGTATATGAGAGAAACTGGCCCAGCTCATAAACAATCTCCAATGATTC
>CAZFTW010000081.1:0-717 GCA_964521925.1 uncultured Candidatus Saccharibacteria bacterium
CACCGCCCAGCAGGTGGAAGTCTTGATTTCCGACCCGCTGGCCGGCGAGCTGGAGATGATTCTCACCGATGACTGGGCCGGCTGCGGACTGGGACCATCACCGGGGTTCGGGTTGGGAGTCGGTGACGGAGCGCCGGGGTTTCCCCCGTTTCCCCCGTTGCAGGCGCCGGTCACAACCAGCGCCACGACGACGAACATCTGTCGGATGCTGGTCATGACGACCTCCATATGGGTTTACGAGGAACCGACTGCTAGTCTGCTGGAAGTATACACCCTTTCACCTAAAAAGTCAAGGAATCATTAAAACTCGTTATTTCAAGCCATTTTTAATCATACACCCGTTAAGGTTTTCTTGGTTATTGAAAAGGGTCGGCACCGTGGTGCCGACCCTTGTGTGCTCCGGGCATCCATTCAACTAGAAGCTGATTGCTGCCGCCAGTTGGACACCGCCGTCCATGGTGGGTGCAAGGGACAGGTAGCCATTGGCTCTCCCCTGGCGATCCAGGTCTTCCACCTCCGAGCGTCCGCTGAGCCAAACCCAGCCACCATAGCCCATGGCGCCCACTCCGATAAGGGCGATCACGTTCCCGGCGTTCGCTCCGGAAACGGACCCGGAAGCGGCGCTCGATCCCGCGGTCATAGTGCCGAGGAGAGTCACACCGCGCCCACCGAGACTGATGTACATCCCGCGGTTGCGCTTGGCGATAGCTCGATTCA
>CAZFTW010000081.1:727-2630 GCA_964521925.1 uncultured Candidatus Saccharibacteria bacterium
TGATGGTGCCGACCGACCCCTGTTCGACGACCATCAATTCCTGCGGCATCCGGAAGTCTTCGCCAGGTGCGGCGCGGATGATGCCTGTGTCGACCGTGATCTTCACTGACTCTTCGGCGAAGTTGGGGCTCGTGGCGAAACCGCCTTGAGCGTATCCCGTAGCGGACGAGACCATGAGGAGCAAAATCGAGATGGCGAAGCAACAAAGCAATTTGGTCACAAATCACCTCTTCCTTCTTCACGGGTTTGGGAAATCCAAACCTTCGCAAGTCCGTTTCCAGTAAAACTCCTTTCCCCCAAAAAGTCAAGTCCAAATAAAGAAAAAGGGTGTTCTGATGCGCGTATCAGAACACCCTTGAGTCCGCCGGGTCTGCGCGCCTACGGCGCGCAGGCGAGGAGCTCGTTCCCCTGCCATGTCGGGACGTACCCCGGCATGACCTGGACTTCCAGAGAAGCGGCGCTGCTGTCAGCCGAGAGAGAGAAAACGAGTCTCTCTCCGGCCGCCAAGCCCGCCCCGGCTTGGCACGTCGCGCAGTCAACCGATTTGACCGCGCCCGAACGATTGCAGGCAACCGGTCCGCTCGAGCCGAAACGAACTTCAGTGGCTCGCTCCGTCTCCCAGAACACGAAGAACGTCCCCCCAGGCGCAATCGTGCGGTGGGAGGTGTCCAACTTTGCGATATGGCCCGTTCCGGACGGGCCTGCCACCCGTGGCATCTCGTCGCACCCGATGATCAAAACCGTAACGACGAGAACCAGGAGCGCAAAGACAAACCAGCGCAACGATTGATTCATGGCCCACCTCTCTTGCCCCGCCGTGGCGGGACGAATGGAAAAGCTGACCTACATGTCTACCACTAACATACACCTATTTACTTAAAAAGTCAAGTCTTACAAGTAATCAACAGCTGGCTTTTGTAGAATCTGGTACAATTAATTCAAATGAAAAAATCACAACTGGTAATTGTTTTATTAATTATCGTGGCGGCTGTTTTAACATTTCTTTACTCTGGCCTAATATCCAGACCACTAGTTAGTACCAGAACTGACGAAACGTTCGGAAATTACCTTGTCGGAAAAGGTGGAATGACCCTCTACGTCTATGTGGGCGACCGGCTCGGCGCCGCGCCATCCTGCTACGACGAATGCCTTGAACACTGGACACCTTTCCTCTCGGATGGGGCAAATCTTGAAGAATCGGAAGATCCTCTGGTGGGAAACCTTAGATTGACAACAAGGAGAGACGGCTCTGTCCAATACACATATCTGGGCAAGCCGCTTTATTATTTCGAAACTGATGAAAAGCCCGGCGATATGACGGGACGGGGTTTGAACGGACTCTGGTCCATCGTCCTGATAAGAGAAGAAGAATAGATAGGTCAGAGGTATGCGAACCATCATCTCTTGGAACGTGAACGGCCTGCGGACTTTCTTTATATTTTTCACACACCGTGAGACTTGAGGTTCGACAATGTTTTACTATTCTTAAGATATCTGTCGAACCACGAAATAGTCATGAGGTTTTCTTCGTCATATATTTCTAAATTATTGTACCACACTAATTTCCAGACGACTTAACATCCAGTAAAACTGATAAATACTGGCCTTTCTCTGATTTTGGATAAGTGAATGAACAAAAAAATTTCTTTTTTTAAGTATTTATCCACTAATTAAAGATTTTAATTTCCCCTCTAGCTTAAAGAGGTGTCCCTTACCGTAGATAATAAAAATGTTCTTGCCTAAATTCCAAGCTTTTTTTATTTCGCTAAATATATGTTCTTCTCTCATAATAGAACGAGTAGATACAACCTTATTTATTAAAGTATCACTTCTACGCGGATCGGTTATGGTATCAAGAAAATTCTTATCCTCCAGTTTTTGTTTACCGAATAATTCACTATGT
>CAZFTW010000082.1:0-1343 GCA_964521925.1 uncultured Candidatus Saccharibacteria bacterium
AAGTCCGCCGAGAATAATAATAGAGAGAATGAAAACCGATTCAAAAAGAGTGAAGGAAGAGGGGTCAATAAACGTACTGTAAGAGGCGAAAAGTGAGCCGGCCACAGCAGCCATTCCCGCCCCAATAACAAACACGGTTAGTTTAAAGTATGTCGTGCGGTACCCAAATACTTGCAGTGCTTCCTCGTCATCCCGAATTGCCCGGATAACGCGCCCGAATGAAGAAGAAGTAATGAAATGAGAAATGTAATAAATTGCGACAAGAAAGACGAGCGAGAGAAGCAAAAACTCGCTATTTGAATTAAAGTGAAATCCAAAAAGAGACGGTTTATCAATTCCGGGAATCCCAAGCGGACCGCGCGTCAAACTCTGCCAGTTCAAAAAAATCGAGTACACAATCACATTAAATCCGAAGGAAGCAAGGGCGAAGTAATCATCATTAAATCGAGACAGAACAAGTCCGATAAGAAGACCCACCAACGCAGTGAGCGCAATGCCCGTAAGAACGGTGAAAAAGAAATTCACGTCAAAAGAGGTCGCCAGAATAGCCGTTGTGTACGCACCAACGCCGAAAAAGGCGGCGTGGGTAACCGAGAGAAGTCCAGTATAGCCGACGACGAGGTCAAGACTTATCGCAAGGATTGCGTAGATTATTATCAGAATGCCCAAGTGGACGAGGTATTCCATAGTTATTTTCTATTGAAAATCCCTTGCGGGCGGAAAATAAGGAAAATGGTGAGTAACGTAAACGCAATGGCGTCTTTCCACTCTCCTGAAATATACCAGATGCCAAAATTTTCTACCGTCCCGAGAAGAAGAGCTCCAGCAACACCTCCAAAGACGTTCCCCACTCCCCCGACAATTGCGGCGATGACTCCTTTAAGAAGAAGAGAAAAGCCCATTGTTGGAGTGATTCCCGTATCAAAACCAACAAGAATACCCGCAAGTCCGGCGATAGCCGAACCGATGAAAAATACCCTGCCTATAACTTTCTCCGTATCAATTCCGACTATACGCGCCACTTCCTCATCATCGCTGATTGCCCGAATTGCTTTACCGAACATGGTTTTATACAAAAACCATGCAAGGGTAGACATAATGACTAGGGCAAGCACAAAAATAGCAATCTGAACGCTTGTCACGACTCCGCCGCCGATATGAAAAACGCCTTTTCCGAACAGATCACTCGGCAAGGTTTGAAATTGGCTGGTAAAGAAAATGGCGATGACGGCTTGAAGGGCGGTAAAGACTCCGAGAGAGGCAATCAACATGACGGTATTGGATGCTTTGCGTCCACGAAGCTCATGGTATACGACCTTCTCAATGACAAAGCCCAGCACTCC
>CAZFTW010000082.1:1353-2602 GCA_964521925.1 uncultured Candidatus Saccharibacteria bacterium
CACTTTGGCGAGATAAAACACGGTATAAGCGCCCACTGCGGCAAGAGCGCCGTAGCCGATATCAAAGAATTTTGCCGTAGAAAAAATTAAGTTAAAGCCCAAGGCCACCATGGCATAAATCGAGCCGGCAATGAGACTGTTTGCTATAAGCTGCGGGAGAATGTCCATTGCGATTTACGATACCTTATTCCTTTTTACTATGCCAGACAAAACCCCTTTGGTAGGGGTTTTGTCTCAATGTAGTTGTAGAATCACTAATTCGAGTACGGTACTGATTCCCCATTTTGAATGACTCGGATATCAACTTCAGCGCCAACTAAGTCCCCGACTTCATCGAAGGAAATCTTTGGAACAGCAATGGATTCGTTGTACGAGAGATTAACGAGAGCTTTCTTGATATCGTCGGAGTCTGTGCCAACATCTTTAATGACGCTAAGCATTACACGCATAGCATCGTAGAAGTACGGGGTAAATGCGTTTCCTGACACCCCCGAGAGTTCGAGAACTTTGCTCTGAAATTCTTCCGGGTTATTTGATTTGCCTTGAATGTAGACAATCCCTTCTGCCGCCGGAAGCGAGAAGATAGATTCATCGGCAAAAACGTCTCCTGCTACAACGGGGATGTTAAGACCAAGTTCTTGAATTTGTCTTACGCCCGCGATTGCATTTTGAATATACACAGGAAAGTATAATGCTTCCGAGCCAGCCGATTTCACTTTGGTAAGTTGCGTACGCAAATCAACCGAATCCTGCAATACTGACTCGTTTACACTAATCGTTCCGCCGAGTTCCTTGAAACGTTTAATAAAGGTCTCTTGAATGCCCTGTCCCCAATCGTTTTGGACATACACAACTGCGACATTTTTTTTGCCAAGTTCGTTGAAGATGAACTCTGCCGAAACTTTGCCCTGAAGTGCATCAGACGGATAGACGCGAAAGATAAAATCTCCAATTGACGTTAGAGCTGGAGCGGAGCCCACTACGATAGTAGGAATGCCAGCACTTTGCGCAATAGGCAATCCTGGTCCAGCCGCTGCTGAACAAAGAGGGCCTATAATCGCGTGAACTTTGTCGACATTTACAAGTTTATTAAAGACTGAAGACCCTGCTTGATTGCATTTATCATCCTCAATGATGAGTTCTACTCTCCGACCATTAATACCACCTTGGTCGTTGAATTCCTTTGCTGCGAGCTCAACACCCCCACGAACAGCTTCACCGTAAGCGCTTGCTTCTCCGGTAAGCGGTA
>CAZFTW010000083.1:0-2547 GCA_964521925.1 uncultured Candidatus Saccharibacteria bacterium
CCGGTATCATAGCCGCCGACGGCGGTTCGGACGCCAAGGGTATCTATGGGATGGCTCCGGAAGCAAACCTGTTTGCGTATAAGGTCTGTTCCGACAGCGGCATGTGCTGGGCTGACGATATCGCGGTGGCGATTCGGGCCGCGGCCGATAATAACGCTAATATCATCAATTTAAGCTTGGGCTCCGATGCCGAAAGTCCGTTAATATCCGATGCGGTAAATTTTGCGGCATCAAAAAAGGTTTTAATAATTGCGGCAGCCGGTAATGACGGTCCGTATGTCGGCAGTATCGACTATCCCGGCGCGAATCCGGCGGTGGTAGCGGTTGGCGCCGTCAATCCGGCTCTTGAGGTTTCCGACTGGAGCTCGAGGGGCATCAATTCCACTACCGCACCGTATGTTGACGAAGATAAAGATATCGAACAGGCCGCTCCCGGAGTCAATATAGAATCGGCCTGGAAGGACGGCGGATATGCCATATTATCGGGGACTTCCATGGCTGCCCCTCACGTTGTCGGATTAGCCGCAAAGCTTTGGCAAAAGACCGCCGAAGACCCCGCAGCCGCCACCCGCGACCTTCTCCACCAATTCTCCACTGACCTCCAGCCCCTCGGAGACGATGACGCCTCCGGCTGGGGAATTCCCCGACTTTAATTTATGCACAAACTCGACCCCAAAGCGGTTTGGCTATTTTTTATAAACTATCTTTGGGGTTGGCTTTTATTTTTCCTGTTTTTTGGCTGGTGAATCCCTTTTATGTTTGAAGACCAGGGAATATCCTATGGGAGTATTTTCCCCCAAGAAACATGGGCTTATTTTTTCGGGATCATAATTCTTTTAATAGGACTTTCCTATTTGTTAGCGCGGCTTAGCTATCACTTTTATAGATATGAAATTGCAGATATTGGTTTTAAGAAGGAGCACGGCATAATATGGAAAAGATACGTGACTATTCCTTATGATAGGATCCAGAACGTGGATGTGTATCGAGGTATTTGGGCCAGATTACTAGGACTATCGGACTTGCAAATCCAAACCGCTGGATTTAGCTCGGCCAAAGGATTATCTAGCGAAGGTCGCCTCCCGGGATTATCTAAAGAGGTCGCCGAGCAATTAAGAGATGAATTGCTCATTAGGGCCCGCGAGTCGCGTGTTCGTACTAATCAGGGATTATAAAAAAATCGCCTTGCGGCGATTTTTTTGTTTTAATACAATAAGACAGTAATAACGCAGTGCGTTTGGCCAAGATTGAGGCAAAAGCGAGGACCGAACCGAGCCATATATAAATATGGTGAGGGAGGACCGGAGCTTTTAACAAAAATATTGGTCAAACCCCTTAGGGCCCGTACCGATAGGCGAAGATTATCGGAGGGCGAACAAGTTATGAAAATTAATCATGTCATTCGGACATTGGTCATCTCGGATTTTTTTATTAACGCCGGTTTCAGCGTCTTCGGGCCGGTCTTCGCTGTATTCGTTACCAGACAGATAAACGGCGGTTCACTGGAGATAATCGGCTTTGCCGCCGCCATATTCCAGATATTCAAGTCGGGCCTGCAAATACCCATCGCGAGATATTTGGACAAGAATCATGGTGAGTACGACGACTTTTATTCCATGATCTTCGGGACCGGTTTGGTGGTCCTGGTGCCGTTTGCCTACATATTCGCTTCAACCGCAAACCATATTTACCTTATCCAGGCCATCTACGGTATCGGAGCCGCTTTCACCATTCCTCCTTGGTATGCGATATTCTCGCGCCATTTGGATAAAATGCGGGAAAACGTCGAATGGTCCATGGATTCCATTGCCATTGGAGTTGGTGCCGCGGCTTCGGCGGCTGTTGGGGGCATCCTGGCCCAGAAGTTCGGTTTCCAGTTCGTGTTCATCGCCGGAGGCGTCCTGGCTGTTTTTGGCGGCATCCAGCAACTCAAAATTTATAAGGATCTTAGGGGCAGAGTTCCGAGGGGGATGGTCAAACCTCAACCTGACAAAACCCCCGGCGCTTAGTTATAACTTTTGCGTGCGCCTGGCCTATTAAGTTAAGGCCTACGGCGCACCTTTCAGGTTTGACCGATTTCTTCGTTAAAATCTCCGCTTGGTCCTCACCATACTTCAGTATGGCTCCGGCCAATGCTCGATTTTGCCTCGAACTCGGCACAAACGCAAAAAGTTATCTTTATATTCATGGTCAACCACAACTTAGCTAAAATCCTCCGGGAGATGTCGGTTCTTTTGGAAATAAAAGGAGTCGATTTCAAGCCGCAAGCATACGAGAAAGCCGCCCACTCCATCGAACTGCTCGAAGAAGATGTGCGGGGAATATATAAAGGCGGCGGCATCAAAGCGCTTGAGGATATCCCCGGCGTAGGCAAAGGCATCGCCGAGCGCATTGAAGAATATTTGAAGAACCATCACATCAAGGACTACGACAAGCTCAAAAAACAAATTCCCGTCAAAATAGATGAACTTTCCTCCGTCGAAGGCGTCGGGCCGAAGATGATACTCCGCCTGTACAAAGAACTGGGCATCAAGACCCGCGTCCAGC
>CAZFTW010000084.1:0-2380 GCA_964521925.1 uncultured Candidatus Saccharibacteria bacterium
AACCAAGGAAAAATGTCAAAAAAGAGGTCTGGCTGAAGGCGATCTTGGCCCCGGGTCTTATGGAGCCGCTTGGCGAAATTTCCCGATGGCGGAATCCCAGTCAGGTTTTGACCAAATTACTCACCTAGTGGAGCAGATTAAGGAACTGCCGCATTTGCGCACGCATTTTGTTTCACCTTGGATTCCCCAGTATATCGGACGCGGGAAAGGCAAACAGCAGAAAGTGGTCGTTGCTCCCTGTCACGGTTGGATTCATGCGGTAATCAATACTCGTAATAACGAACTCTCGCTTCATCATTTTCAGCGAAGCTGCGATGTACCGGTGGGCCTGGTGTGCAACTTAATAGAATACGGGGCCTTGACCCTCATGCTGGCCCAAGTTACCGGCTATAAACCCAAAGAATTGGTCTACACCATTTCCGATGCCCATATATATTTAAAACAATTTCAGGATGTTTCGGAGATACTCAATACTGAACCTCGAGTACTGCCGACGGTAATTATGGATTCTGACGTCAAGAATTTATTGGATTTTCGCCAGCATCATTTCCAGGTCAGGGATTACCGGCCCCAGCTCCCAAGGAGGAGAATATGGACTCCCGTCTAATCAATATGGACAATGCCCGGGTTGACGATCAGCGTCAGGTGATGGAAAAGTATGTCCAAGATGGCACTTGTCCTTTTTGTCCAGGCACTCAAGCCGAAACACTTAAACCGATCATTCGGCGGGGAGATTATTGGGACATTAGGGAAAACCGCTGGCCGTATGAAAATACTAAGCTTCATTTGATCTTAATTGCCAGAAATCACTGTGAGAATTTAGGAGATCTATTCTCGGAAGCCGGCTATGAACTATTTAGATTCATTAAATGGATAGGAGATGAGTATAATGTAACTAGCGGCGCCATTTGTATGAGATTCGGCGATATTCGCTATAATGGTGCCACTGTTGCCCATTTGCACGCCCATGTCATTGTCCCTGATCCCGAAAAGACGAAAAACAAAGAAGACAAGGTTCGTTTCAAAATTAGTTAAGAAAAAAGCCTCGAGAGAGGCCTTTATTTTACCTGGATAATTCTTATACCATTGTTTTTTAAAAGTTCTTGGCCCTCAAGGACGCTGTAACCGGATTGAAAAAACAGCTTTTTGATACCGGTTAGGGCCAAAACTTTGGCGCAAGGCGGGCAGGGGAAAGTCGTGACATAAAGCGACGCGCTGTTTAAGGAAATTCCTTTATTTGCCGCCTCGGCCACAATGCCGGCTTCAGCGTGGATGGCCGTTGAGAATTCATAATTCAGACCCTTAGAATAGTTACTTCTAGGATCGCCGTAAATATATAAGCTGTAGGTTGTGGGCGTATGCTGATTGTGGCGGGCAAGTATTACTTCATAGTGACCCCGGTCTTTTTTTACCGCCACCGCGCCCACCTGCCGCCACCAATCCTCGCTTTTTTGAGACTCGGCTAAAGCCAACCCCATGAAATTTCGATCCAGATCGTCAAAGGATACGATGACATCAGGGTGAACCGGATCTTCCTTTTGAACCTTGATCTTATCATAACGGAGGAAGGTTGGTTCAAAGGTTACCTTAAAAGAGGGCAGGTGTTTTTGAGCTAGTTCGTGAGATATATCTTCATCGGGCATAATCAGCTGGGGCCAACTACTTGCCAGTCCAGTCAGGCCAATCCTATTCAGGCCCTCAATATGGACCCAATCGATAACAAAAACCCGATCTTCTAATCCACGCACCGACCCTAACATTTTTCTAATGTCAGTTGGATCCAGATATCGCAAGTCCTTTTTCAGCCGTGGAAATTTGCCGATAATTCCTAACCCCAGCAAATAGATGAAGGCGTCCGGATATTTTTGAAATAATTCCAAATAGCCCCGATGAACCACGGGCACGTAAGCAATGATAATTTTTTTCATACTTTACCCCCAATCTGGTCGAGCCAGGCAATAACTTCAGTCAGTTTAGCCTTTGCCTTATCAACAATATCAATCAAAACCAGTCTGATCCTAGCGGTAGTTGAAGCCGTGGCTTGAGCGTCCAAAATCACCACTTCCTTACAAAATTCTTTTAAGCTCTCAATTTCTGATTGAGTGCGATTTTTAGTAGTTGCGCTCAAAACCAGCACATCGGGCCTGACTAGCCTGATTAATTTTTTGGGTGGATCGTTGGATTCTTTGAGAACCACAAAATCCACATGTCGAGTATGGCAAAGAATTTCCAGTCTCTCTTCCTGGGGTACAATGGGACGATGCGGCCCCTTGCGGTTCCTAACCTTTTCGTCGCTGTCAACGCCGACAATAAGTATATCCCCGTAACTTTTTGCCTTTTCCAAATATCTGGCATGGCCGATATGGAAAAGATCGAAAGT
>CAZFTW010000085.1:0-2290 GCA_964521925.1 uncultured Candidatus Saccharibacteria bacterium
CTCCCCACGTAAACCAGTCGCTTAACTGGGTAAAGCCCTTGGTGTGCCAATCGCGAACTGATGGCATAATTGCAACTGTTGGCGGCATTCGTCCAATGACCCATGAATCGACATCAATTATCCTCGGTTCCGGCTTATCGCTTCCTTTCAGATAAGCAAGCCAATTGAATTCATTTGGGTCTACCAGAATTGCGCCGTGATCATGAGCAAAACGAATTACATCTCTCATCCGTTCAACAAGTTTTACCGCGTCACGATCGCCGAAACCCTCTCGTGTCCTGAAGTCATTGGTAAAAACTCTGGATAACGGCTCGCCTTCGGCGAATGGCATATAAAAACCTATCGGTTTATTGGACAAGAACACCAGGCCTTGCGGAACAGAAATATACGGATGAAAGAAAGCGGCCAGTTTTTTTATTTTTTCGGGAATACCGTCTCGAGTCATTTTGTCAGGATCTGTATAAAGTTTGATCGCCATGCCTTTAACCTTATATACCGAACCTTCTCCGCCGGTGGCAAGATAATCATTTTGCCTTAAAGTAAGCGGGCCTTTGCCCTCAAGCGTTACTTGAGTATTGCCTCTAATCGTAGCCATTACACCTCCTGGAGAATCTCGTGTTCTATTCTAATAACAGCATAAGAAATATCGTCCAACGGACCTCGTCTCACCAAAGGCGGACTTTGTTCAGCCGACTTCGTCTCGCCAAAGACTGACTTCGTCGAGCCGACGGCCGACGGCGGACCCTTTCTGCCGTCTTTCTTAGAGTCCTTTATAAATTTGATCATTCGCCTTTTGGCAAATTCTCCGTTTAGATTTTTAAATGCCAACAGTTGCCAGACGGCATCTGTCCAGTCCATTCCTTCAACCTGCATCACACCATCAGTGAATACAACTAAAAAAGACAGTTCTGAAACTTCTTCTTTTAATATTTCCTGGGCAACTCCCCTAATTGCTTCATCCAAACTAACGCTCTGTAAATTTACCCGTACCCCGCCGCAAAGGTCGTAATGATAATGTTCAACTTTCAACGGTCGGGCGTTTGGATCATCGCCATGCGCTTTAATAAATCCCCGATAATTATCTGCGGCATACGCTGGGTATAACGGCATATCATCGTCCCACCGATATCCGATAAAAACAACGGAACCATCTCGATATACTTTCGCTATCGCCCCATCTCCTTGAATACTTACCAGTCCGCCATCGGGCGCAAGACATGCGTAAATACATGTGGCAAGCAGATCTTTAAACTGAAGATCTAATATTTCGCTTGATCTTAGCATCGCATAGTCGTGTTGTTCTTTTACCAGATATCTCAACTGTGCCAACGGTATGTTTTTACCTTTGAACCACAACCCAAGCGCGTGCGCCGTTGACAAAGCAATAATTCTCGCCCCGACATCGGTATGACGCCCGGTTGAACAGCCATCGGAAACGATCGCGAATGCCCCGTTTTCATGAACACCGGAAAATGAATAATCCTGACACGGTTTGCCTGATCCTAAATGCGTCTGCCCGATGTGAAAGTAGTCGTCAACATAGAAACGCTGTCTCATTCAAGTTCCTCCTTTCCTTGTTTGAGAATAAAAATGGGAGATAACAGACACTCCCTGCGATCTCCCACATGAATCTTTATATGGTGGCCGAAATATTCTGACTTGGTCCACCGGTACCCTTAGCTTGGGTCTGACTAGATGTCGACTGTGATACGAAGTTTGCAAGCTTCGCCAGTTTTCTAGAGGTTACATCACCAGCATCAATGAATTGTGTTAGACCGGCTTCTTGCTGAAACCGAGATAACCATTGAGAATAATTAGCGACGTTAATTCCGATAAGCACCGAGATCATTGATTCAAGCACTTCGCCGGAAACTGACTTCCTGGCCTCATCGGCCACCATTTGAGCGGTCGCAATAGATGCATTCTCGCCGCCATCGGTAATAATGTATGCAATACCGTTACTGGAAAAATCCTGGCCTGGTTCCGCAAGTATTTTTGCATAAACATTTTGGGCTCCAATTACCGAATAACAAGCGTCGTACAGAGGAGTTTCGCCTCCAGGTTGAATATCCGGATATGAATTGAGGTCAATCTCATTCAACGGTTTATATCCATGGATTTCATTTATACCATTGGGGTATTTCGAAGAGAAGAAAATTACTCTAAGAAGAACGTTTTCTGCTCGTGGTCCCTTTTTGCAACCCTCAATGGCGCTTATCAACATTTCTCTTAACTGTTTGGCAAAACATAGAACTGACCCAGACACATCAACGGCAATATCTACCAGCGT
>CAZFTW010000086.1:0-2146 GCA_964521925.1 uncultured Candidatus Saccharibacteria bacterium
GAACAACTCCTGTCTTAAGAATATGTAGATGATAACCGCGAGAATAGCTGCCGAAGAAGCAACCACGATCTTCATCAGTTCTTCGACCCGCTTCATTCTGGTTTTCATCGAGTAGAGCCCCGATACGGCATAAGCCAGCAAAAATATCAGCGACACGCCCAATACCAGATACGCATACTTAATAAGCGGCAAATTGAACTCAAAAAGAACCGGCCTGAAAGCGTCCAGTATCTGGGTCCTTAAAACATAGGTGACCAAACCGGCCGCTAAAAGCATCACAAAATCGACTGGCAGGCGGAGGACGTTAAAAAATAAATCAGCTTTTTTCACTATTATTGCCAGAAAATACCACAAAAACGCTTAATTTTCAATGCTCTTTGACCGAGGGGGTTATTTTTGGTATAATACAAATGCCTTGTAAATTAGGTAGTCGCCTCGCCTTGTGCGGGGAGGAAAGTCCGAACACTTACTTCCGGCACTTGCCGGAGTTAAAACGGTAGCGGGTAATTCCCGTCCACTGTAAAGTGAGAGGTGCGACCAGAGACGTCCATGTCCGAAAGGACAGGAAAGCTAAACCCAAAATTCTTGACTCATCAGGAGTTAGAGCTTAGCTCCGACCGAGGGTTAAAAGGTCGGAGATGAAACGGCTAAATCCTTACTGGGGTGCAAGATCAAACCTGCCTCATCGGCAGGTAAAAGTAGATCGCTTGAGCCGACTGGTAACAGCCGGCCCAGATAAATGACTGCCCACGACAGAATTCGGCTTATTATTTACAAGGTATCGAAAAATCCCCGTGAGGGGATTTTTTGATTATAACTTATTTTGTTTCGTTCGAAATAGAATAAGCTATCATAGCTTAAGTTTATTCTCTTCCCTGTCCAAAACTTGGTTCACTATCCTGTCAGCGTCGGCATTCTCGCCTCTCAAGACGTGCCTGAACGAGACGGAACCGAAATCCGACTTCAGGTTCCAAACCTCGACGAAATAGTTCTGGAGATTTTTCTCTTTTATTTTATATTCCCCTTTCAGCTGTTTTTCTATAAGTTCGCTGTCGAGGATAACATCAACTTCTGCGGACTTGGCGCTGGAATTGCCAAGCAGTTGTTTTAGCTTCTTCAAAGCGAATATGACGGCTTTGTATTCGGCCTCGTTGTTGGTCGCTTCGCCGATGTATTCGCCGTATTCTTTTTTGCCGAACGGTCCTTCAATAACGACGCCGATGGCAGCCGGTCCTGGATTGCCCCTGGCTCCGCCGTCTGTGTGAATTAAGATCTTATTTTTTTCCATTTTTATTTACTGTCTCCCATGGCAGAGCTGAACCAAGCGGCAACCTGAAATTTGCTGCCGCCTTGTGTCCGCCTCCTCCGTATTTCGAGGCAATCGGAATGAGGTCGAACTCCCCCTTCTTGGCCCTTAGGGAAACTGATATTTCTGCGGGAGTATAGTTCCAAACTATACCAAAAGGCGGTTTCATTTCATACAGCTTGTTTCCGATAATCGACCGGAAATATCTCGGAGCGTTGGCTGCATATACCTCGTATCCTTCAAACCTGACAAGCTGGGCATGATCCCTGATGATAGCCTCGACTACCCTGCCGTCATATTCAAGAATAAGCGATCCTTTTTCTTCATATTCTCTTCTCTTGTCTACGTCTTCCAGATCCTTGGCAAGATCATCCCAGACATCAAAATTGAATTTGCCTTTCAGGTCAACATAAATGAGAACTTTTTGGGAATTGGGTATTTTCCAATTCCAAATATCACTATCTTCAACATATAGACAAAGCTGGGGAACCTCTTTGTCGGGATGAAAATACTCCCAAGCAAGAACGGCGGCCGAGTGCAAATTATCAAATACCGAGCCGGGTAGGCTTCTGGTCAGATGCTCCCTGCTGATATGGTGGTCAATAACAGTCATTGACCGGCTCTCTTTCTTTACGCGTGCAAATTCCTCGTCTGTCGGCACAAAGTCAAGAAAATATATCTCCTTGTCTTTAATATCCGGAATAACTGGGTCCAAATGAGTCCAGACCACGGGAATATAATCGGCATTATCGCCGAACTTCTTCCAAGCAGCCCATGCGGCAGTAAAGCCGTCTCTGCAGTTGCCATGATAAAAAACTCTTATATTTTTAGACATAATAA
>CAZFTW010000087.1:0-2052 GCA_964521925.1 uncultured Candidatus Saccharibacteria bacterium
TACAAAATCGAGGATCCTCGATTTCAAACAAAATCAAAGATTTTGATGAAATCGGGAAAAAAGCCATTGAACTGCGTAACAAAATAGAAAAACTCGAAAGAATATTCCGAAACGCCCGGATAATAAAAACTTCGGAGATAATAAAAACCCACAGTTCGGGCCTGGAAAGGTTGCTGAAAACCAGAAAACCCATTGTCAGAATAGAAGGCTATGACATCTCCAATATCCAGGGAACAAATGCCACAGGCGCCATGGTCGCTTTCATCAGCGGCCGGCCGGACAAGAATTCCTACCGCAAGTTCAAGATATTCAGAAAGAAGACCGCCGATGACACTGCCATGCTCCGGGAAATTTTGGAGCGGCGTTTCAGGCATGATGAGTGGCCGTTCCCCGACCTTATCCTGATAGACGGCGGCAGGGCGCAAGTGAACGCCGGCACAAATGTAATGAAAGGGTTGAAAATAAATATCCCGGTTATCGGAGTGTCCAAGGATGAGCGCCACATCGGACACCAGCTCGTAATCCCAGGCCGGAAAAATCCAGTGTCGTTGAATAAACTTTCCCGGCAAGACAAAAATCTCATCCTTGCCATAGACGCCGAGGCCCATCGTTTCGCCATCGGCTACTACAGAAAGCTTCACCGCAGAAATTTAAAAGCGGCTGTTTAAGCCGCCTCACTTGGATTAATTGACCCGATCTGCTGGAACGAATGCCATCGCCGA
Organism: uncultured Candidatus Saccharibacteria bacterium; assembly: GCA_964521925.1. Classification (GTDB taxonomy): domain Bacteria; phylum Patescibacteriota; class Minisyncoccia; order 2-02-FULL-40-12; family GWA2-44-9; genus JACPAB01. Next base: position 723 of record CAZFTW010000087.1, read on the forward strand.
CCAACTAAGCTTCCCATAACCCGTCAGTGAGTTAAGCCACCAGGCAAATGGCCTTTGTCCGTCCTCGTATATCTTTACTGTCGCCCTCCTGTCAACATACACCGGGAAATCATCCGAAACAGCATCCTGCTGGCTGGACTCCCCCGGCTTGAGTTTGAACTCCATCCCGTCCCAGTTCACGGTCAGGGTTTTCTTGCCGGAATTCTGGGCTTTGTAGGTGTAAACGAAGACATACCCTTCTTCTTCGTGAACCATGGAGCTCAGGGACAGGTCGTAGTCGCACCCGTCAGAGCCATAAGCCCCGCAACTGGCGATTCTGTTGCTCATCCATGTATCCATCGGCAACCAGGAAACTCTGTCTATGGGCTCGAGTGCGACGTCAACGGTAAATTCTCTCAGGATATTGCCTTCGGTATCAGTCCTTCTGACCCTGAGATTTACGACCTGGCCAACCGACTTTGCCGTTATCTTTTGGGTCACCCCTTCAGCACCAAGCGCTTTTGCGCTTTCACCGTCAACTTCTACCAATATGTCACTATTTTCCAAACCAGCTCTTTCAGCTGGTCCGTTTTCGAGTAACCTGTCCACGGCAATCAATCTCGTGAACTGTCCTTTCTCGTTATTGAACTGGATGGTTTTGCCATCTCTTATCCCGCCGAACGAAAGGGTGTTTTCTTGAACTTCATACAGTGTCGTGCCGATACCGACATAATAGCGGTTCGGCTTTTGTTCTTTTTTGGATACGGCAAGCCAGATAACTGTTCCGGCAACTGCCACCAAAAACAAGGTCAACAGGGTTCTCTTCATAACTCTTCCTCTTCTTCTGTAAACGTACTTAGTAAAAAGGTTAGCAAAAGGGGGTGTTTAGTCAAATATTGAGTTATTGTCTTTAATCTGGTATTCTTTATGCTGTAAATGGTTGGCTTCATAATAAGAATTCTCGGCAATTCTCTGGCTTTATACGCTGCTGCCTACTGGGTTCCGGGTTTTGTCGTGAACGGAGGAATAAAGGAGTATCTGCTGGCCGGAGTCGTGCTCGGAATCCTGAATTTCGCCGTCAGGCCGGTATTGAAACTGATATCCATGCCCCTGATAATCCTGACCCTGGGGCTCTGGACAATTGTCATAAATGCCTTACTCTTGTGGGCGGTGGATTATGCTTTTGATTTCATGTCCATTCAGGACCTCACGGCCCTGGTCTGGGCGGTCATTATAATCTCGATAGTAAATATGTTTATTTCGGCCACGACAAAAGTAGTAACATAAAGCCATTAATAATTAGCCAATAGAAATTAGAAATTCTAAGTCCTAATGGCTAAGTCCTAAATCA
>CAZFTW010000088.1:0-2035 GCA_964521925.1 uncultured Candidatus Saccharibacteria bacterium
TAGAAAAGAAAAAATATAAATTCCTCTTTGTGTCCCACGAAGCGTTAAGCGGCGATTTGGCATGGAAGATCCAGAACGAAGGACACGAAGTGAAGTGCTGGATAGCGGAAGTGACCGATGAATACGATGGCATTCTGACTAAGGTCGGCGGACATTGGAAAGAGCACGTCGACTGGGCAGACGTAATAGTTTTCGACGACACCGGATTCGGCAAAGAAGCCGACCAGTTGAGAAAAGCAGGCAAGGCGATCGTGGGCGGAAGTATATATACCGATAAGCTTGAGATCGACCGCGAGTTCGGCCAGGCCGAAATGAAACGTCTTGGAATGTTAACCCTTTCCTCGTGGGATTTTGACGACTATGATGTTGCCCTAAAATTCGTTGGCGATAACCCGGGCAGGTATGTTTTCAAGCCTTCCGGAAAAGTACCCAGCGATTGGAGCGGCTTTCTGCTTATCGGAAAAGAAGAGGACGGCCGCGACCTGTGCGAAATACTCGCATACAACAAAAAAATACTCTCCAGGCATATCAAAAACTTTCAGCTTCAAAAACATGTGTCCGGGGTAGAGGTCGGGGCTTCGGCATTCTTCAACGGCCAGAAATTCATCACTCCGGTCTTGATAGCTTTCGAGCACAAACGGCTCTTCCCCGGAGAGCTCGGGCCAATGACCGGAGAAATGGGAACATCAATGTTCTGGACCGAACCGAACAACTTGTTCAAATGGACGACCGGGCTGATGGAAGAAGAATTACGCAAGGCCGGTTATGTCGGTTATATCGACATCAACTGTATCGTTAACGGCCGGGGCATCTATCCACTCGAGTTCACTTGCCGGTTCGGGTATCCGACCATCAACATCCAGCAAGAAGGAGTATTGTCCGAATGGGGCGAGTTTCTTTACGCCATCGCCCACAATCAGGACTTCGAACTCAAGACCAAAAGAGGATTTCAAATGGGGGTAGTTATCGTCGCTCCCCCTTTCCCATATGATGACCCCTGGGAATTGGAAGTATATAAAGACATATCCATACTGTTCAGAAAACCGAATACCGAAGGCGTCCACCTCGGAGACGTAAAAATGGTTGATGGCGTCTGGCGCACCGCCGGAAACTGCAGCTACCACCTCATCGTGACCGGCTCGGGCACGACCATGGACGAGGCGCGCAAGCAGGCATACGCAAGAGTTGAGAATGTCATGCTTATAAACATGATCTATCGCACCGATATCGGAGCCAGCTGGGCGGAAGACAGCGACAAACTAAGGACCTGGGGCTACCTTTAGAGAATTACATGCTCCGCCCTATTCATCAGAGCCGGAACTTTGGTATTTAAAACAGAAAATCCGAAGTGTTTTATGAAAATAGCATCCAATCTTGTCCGGAGGTTTTTTGTGTTGCGGATATTCACATATTCGGTCACAGTCTCCGGTTCGACAAGAATATAGGCGTTCGTTTCATCGGCGAATACGTCCGGGTGGTAGCCCATTTTACCCAGGCCTTGGCCTATCTCTTTGATAGAGCTCTCTTTGACGCACGAAACCACTTCTTTGCGATAACCTTCATTCACATGAAAAGCGCCATGCACAAATTCATGCTTAACGGTCTCGTCAAAATATTCCGCCGACGGAGTGACGCCAATGACGTAGAAGTCCCCGGTCGCGTTTTTACACACATTCAGAAGTTTCTTTTCTTTGGCGGTCAGAGGATCGAACTGGCCCTGGCGGAATGGCTCCAGCACTTTTGAGGGTATGTTGAACCCGTACCAATCCCTCGAGTAGGTAAACGCCCCGTATTTGGAGGCATACCAGTGGGCAAATTCCTCGATGGTAAACACCCGGCCCTTGAACTCCGGGGACTCGTAATGCTCCTGGAATCTCATGAAGGTTTCGGCCAGGTCTCGGCGGTTGCTGGATTCGATTAGATAGATGGGGGGCGTTCGCATGTCCCGCATCTTGGCACACAGGGATGAGATTTCAAGGGTGTTTTCTAATCAATAGCTTGGAACCGCTTTAATGATTTGGATCGGTGTCTTGAA
>CAZFTW010000089.1:0-266 GCA_964521925.1 uncultured Candidatus Saccharibacteria bacterium
TGAATAAATAAAGTATTTTCTTTTGCATATTTATGCGGCCTTCTGGAGGTCTTGCACTGCATTCAGTGTTCCCTTGGCAGGCTCTTTCCTTCTAAAATCTGCCCCATCCTCTTTGCCGGCCGGAAGCTGATTTATTTGACTCATTAATCCTATAATTGCTTTTTCTGACTCTTCTTGAGCTGATTTGTATGTCTTGGCCTCATCTCTGTACGTCCAGTATACCCAAACTGTTAAAAGGTTAAAAATACCCACGATAGGTATGCTGT
>CAZFTW010000089.1:276-1981 GCA_964521925.1 uncultured Candidatus Saccharibacteria bacterium
AAACAGGATTGGCCTTTTCCGCTTTGCCCATTTCACCAGCTCTCTGCATTAGCGCGCTCCTGCTCCTCCTTGAGCCGGGCATCATTTTTTGGGCGTCTTCGACTTTACCCCCAAGTTCTTCGATAAACCTGACATTTCTTTTGTGATTGCTGTCCGTTATCCAAAGAACAAAAGGGATAGTGAAACCACTTATTGATACGGCGATTATCCCGCCGATAATTCCTCCAATACCCGTCGGGTCAAGCGACAAAACGGGGACGGCAACATCCACAAATGAGGCCATCATTCCGACAATGCCGTATTTGAATTTAGAGGGGCCGTTAAGGGACGCCGCGTTTTCTTCTATCTCCCGCGCCTTCTGAAGCGCGTAAGACGCTTGCCGCCCGTCGTGCCCGAGATTATATATTTGAGCCATGTTAGAAAATGTTATTGAATCTGATGAACTTACAGTTTCTTACATCCTGAGGTTGTTCGAAGTATTTTCTAAGGTGTTGGCGGAGTTTGGGAAGCCAGTTCCCTTTTCGCCTCTTCCACCTCAAGTATCTGGCGCGGGTCGGATGTGATTATCTGGTCCTCGGTGTATGAAGCCACCACGCGCAGGCGCACATGGTTTGAGCCGGCAAAGAACAGTCCGTGGCCGACGGGAGATTCCAAAAGGAGAAATTTCTCGGAATCTGTGAGGTTAAATGTCTGCTGGACAAGGTCTATGGAAGACGGTGATTGCTTCATTAACAGTTGAAGGGATGAGTTGGATATTATGGGTTTGCCGTAAGGAGAGCTCATGAAGTCCGGTATGTCCTGTGAGATGGTTGTTAAACCCAAATAATATTTACGGGCGCGCTTGGCGATGTTTAAAAGAAATGCCCCTCCGACCTCATGTTTGAGAAGCCACCACGCCTCATCCACCGCAAGTATGCGTTTCTTGAGCTGGGTGCGCACCTGCGTCCAAATGTAATTAAGTACCACATACATGGCTATTGGACGCAGCTCCTCCTCCATGTCGCGGATGCTGAAGACAACCATTTTGTTATTCAAATCTATGTTCGTAGGATTGTTTAGGAAGCCGGAAAAAGAACCTTCAGTGAATTTTTTAAGGCGCGTTACCAGAGACTCGGCGCCGCGCATTCCTTCAAGAACGCTTTGGAAGTCGGAGAGCACAGGCGGTTGGACACTGGCGAAGTCCGTCGCGGGAGTGATGTCTTTTATGGCGTATGTCTGGGAAAGAGCCTCGTCCACAACCGCGCTTTCTTCCGGCGTCAGATCTCCAAGCATGAGCTTTATCAACCCGCTTAGGTTTAGCACATGGCTCCGCAAAACGTCTTCCGCGTCTTCTCCTTCAATAGGTCTGGGCAGGTCAAAGGGATTTATGTGGCTGTCCGAACCTATCGATATGTTTATGTGCGTTCCTCCGACCGTTTCGCATAAATACTTATACTCATTCTCGGGGTCTATAACAAAAACCTCGGAACCGAGCATCAGGGAGCGCAGTATCTCAAGTGTGACGGCATAGCTCTTGCCCCCGCCGGACTTGCCGAAAACAACCGTGTTCGCGTTCTCCAAATTGAACCTATCAAAGAGAACCAGGGAGTTATTATGCGTGTTCACGCCGTAAAGCACTCCTGTGTCAGATGAAAGGTCGTAAGAGACGAAAGGGAATATGGAAGAGATGGGTTCTGTGTTCAGCGATATATGGTCGCCCAGCTTG
>CAZFTW010000090.1:0-1942 GCA_964521925.1 uncultured Candidatus Saccharibacteria bacterium
GGGATCTAAACTGGATAACACTTCCGATAAAGACGCGAGCGGATCGATCCTTTTAACATCCGTGAGGGCGCCTGGTTTCTCCTCAAATTCGGGGTATGTCCTGATGGGAAAAGCATCCGGCTTGTTTAGAATGAACTCCGCTCCCCAGAGGTCGTTCTGGCTGTCCGGCATGGACGGGGGCAGTTCGTTCACGTAGTCATCAACTTCGGTCAATTCGGTATCGGGATACTGAGCATAGATCTGGGATTCAACCAGCTTCCTGTATTGTTCCGTCATTCTGACGTAAAAATGAATGTCCCCGCCGATACCAACCACCTCAAAAGAAAACCAATCGGGAACTTTCCCTTTCCAGAATGTTTCCCTCCATCTTATAAACCAGTTTTTATATGGCGGCGGCATAATGCCGTGGAGAGCCGTAAACATATATTCCGTAGCTTTCGGGCTTTTGCCGGGATCCTTTGGCACTTTTATTTCCAAAAGGACCCATTTTAATCCGGCAATATATATGGTGCGGGTGTAATTTTGATATGCGCCGAGCAAACCGAAAAAAAGCAAAAGCGGTATGTAAACCCACCAATAGCCGACCAGGAAAGCGAAAGCCAGGTTCAAGCTTTCCAGAGTAGTGAAAAACCCATCCATTGCCCTATTTTACTATTTTCTAAGCCTTGCGCAATAAGATGATTAATTACAAGTCAGACTTGTAATTAATACTCAAAACTATTGAGTTCTTCTAGGCGGTGAAGTATGGCTTCTTTCGCATAAGATTTAAATTCTTTGGATGATTCGAAGGAGAGAGAAAGAGCGTCTTTTACACATATTACATCGGTTGCATGCACAAACTCTGTAAGACCAGCGTAAGGATGCCCAAGACCCCACACAAACGCATCATCAAAATTATTTAGTGCATATGTAAATCCTTTGGGATGGCACTCAAATACATTTTTAACAAGAACATAAACAAATAAGTTTCTAAGATAAATATCATCCCTTAAATTTGCAGTCCTGCCTCGATAGCTACCCTGGAAAAGACTCCCCTTCTCTTTGTGTTTCAAATTTGAATAAGTACTCATACTGCCGCACAATTTCTGCATAAATTTTGAAATACCGCCTTCAGAAGTTTCTCGAAGAATCATATGAAAATGATTTGGGAGTAGAGTCCATGCAAGTATGTCGCATAACGGCTCCTTCTTCGGCCAATTTTCTGGCCGGACACCTAGATGCGTATCTCGTGTTGCTTTATCCCAAAACTGATCACGGAATACGTCATTCAAGTAGCATAACCCACGAACAAATCTTGCTCGTTCACCTTCATCTCTCACAATTAACAATCCACGCGCTCCACGCTTAATCACATGAACAATAGACCCTATCGTGTGCGGCTCGACTCTCATAATTATTATAATCTTATATTTACAAGTCTGACTTGTAAAGAACTCGCAAAAACAAAAAGTCCCGCGAGCTATGCTCAAGCGGGACTGAAATTTTTGGGACCTCTTTTTGCGGTGCCACCCCGGTTTCCCGGACCGCTAGGCCTGCCCAAGGCCAGGAGGTATCCCTGATTTATCTGCCCCTGCCGGGACAGGCGGCCAAAATGGGACTAGGCCGCGTCGCAGTGCGTATCATCGGGATTGTGGCTCACCCCGATTCCAGAGGCGGGCCACCCCAGTCACACAGGTCCCTTTCCGATGATATTAGTGTAGCATAGGGCAGTATATTTTGTCAAGGGGCCCAAAAACCGGCCTCTTGAACCGGTTTTATGTCTCAAAATTAGGAATTTCTACGCTTTGCGTAGCGAGTATGTTCCGTCTTTGTGCTTTGTAAAAATTTTCGAGTCCTGAAGGTTCAGGGCAATCGTGTTCTCTTTTACCATCCGGGAGTTCAGGACCCTGGACACAAGCGTCGCTTTCGCCAACGGCTTGGGCGCGCCCTTCAGCAAGTCCAC
>CAZFTW010000091.1:0-1765 GCA_964521925.1 uncultured Candidatus Saccharibacteria bacterium
AAAGAGGGCTGGGCGCCTAAAATTTTATTTACCGGTCAGAAGGCCTCCTATATGGGAGATATTGAGATGACTGAAGCGGAGGCGTTTGCTCAAATAGCCGAAAAAGAAGGGGTGTCGACAGAGGACATAACTTTGGAAAAAGAAGCTCTAAATACCGTTGAGAACGCGACAAAGTCCGTAGCTCTGTTAAAACAACAAGGAGAACTGCCAAACAGAATTATTCTTATTCAGATTGCTTACCAAATGAGACGGGCTTTTCTAACGTTCAAAGCGGCTGCCGACTGGAGTCCCAAACTAATCAAACACCCTGCCCCTTCGGCGTTATATAGGCGAGAGGATTATTTTAATAATAAAGATGCCTGGTCTTATGTTTTCTTTGAGTTTATAAAACTTTACGGCGCAAGACTAATGAGGCATTTTTAAATGAAAACCATTCTCGTAACCGGGGGCTGCGGATTTACCCCGCCCCTCCGACTTTTGATGAGTACAAGGTTTATTTTAAGCACTTACTTAAACTATCAAACATGAGAATTATTTTGGTCACAGGAGGAGCGGGGTTTATCGGCAGCCACTTTGTCAGACAATTCTTGAAAAAACATCCCGATTTCCGGGTTGTGAATTTCGACAGGCTTACTTATGCCGGTAATCCGGAAAACTTAAAGGACATATCGAAAAACAATAGCTACGCTTTTGTTAAGGGAGACATCGCCGACACAAAAACCGTTGAAGGGGTGTTCAAAAAATACAAGCCCGAGTTTGTAATTAACTTCGCGGCCGAGTCCCATGTTGATCGGAGCATCCACGGCCACGCCAAGGATTTTATGAACACTAATATTAACGGCGTGTTCAACATTCTGGAGGCGGCTAAGAAATCTGGCATTAAAAAGTTTGTTCAGGTTTCGACCGACGAGGTTTACGGAAGTTTGACCCTCGGTTCTAAGAAAAAATTCACCGAGGGAACCCAATATAATCCCCGTAGCCCCTACTCGGCTTCAAAGGCAGCGGGCGATATGCTTTGCCATGCCTACTTTGCAACCTACGGACTGCCGGTCGTAGTGACCCACTGCTCAAACAACTATGGCCCCAATCAATATCCCGAAAAGCTTATCCCCTTCTTTGCTCTCCGGGCCTTGAAGGGCAAGCCCTTAACCCTGTATGGTGACGGGAAAAATGTCAGGGACTGGATACATGTTTTGGATCACGTTTCCGCTCTGGAAAAAATATTGTTCAAGGGCAGGCCCGGCGAAACATATAACATCGGCGGAGGTAAGGAACTGGCGAATATAGAAATAGCCAAGGCCATTCTAGGGGCTTTAAAAAAGCCGGTTTCTCTGATAAAATATGTAGCTGACAGGCCCGGTCATGACCGCCGCTATGCAATAGACGATTCCAAGGCAAGGAAAGAGCTCGGCTGGAAGCCGAGATATAGCTTCGACAAAATGCTTAGAGAAACGATAAAATGGTATCAGGACAACCCCGTATGGGTAAGAGGCGCCGTCAAACGGCTGAAAAAGGTAAATCCGCACATCAATATTTAAATATGCCCGGGTGGCGAAATTGGTATCCGCAATGCACTTAAGATGCATCGTCCGCAAGGACATGCCGGTTCGAGTCCGGCCCCGGGCACCACAATCAAACTTTCCGATTTTTGCCCGACCGATTCGGCCGCGCGAAGCGCGGAAAGGTATGGAAACACTGGCTCGCCGCGCACGGCGCGGCTCGCCAAGCGCAGGTTCGAGCCAAAGATTTCTTTGGCGGCAACCTT
>CAZFTW010000092.1:0-1765 GCA_964521925.1 uncultured Candidatus Saccharibacteria bacterium
AATCACACTTTGTGTGAAGTAAATCGGGACCACCTTTTATCTTGCCTCACAAGAAGTTCTCTCTTTCTCTCCGGTTCGGCCATTATTTCTTCGACTATCTTTTCCATCCTTATTCCCTGCGAGCCCTTCACCAGAACAATATCGCCTTCTTTTATCAATTCTTTTACTTTCATTTTTGCGTCAGTTGATGTATCGAATGTGTGGATGTTTTCCTTAGGCATCTGATTCTCGGCCGATTCGGCTATGAATTTTGCCCGCGAGCCGACGGTGACCAATACATCAACGAATCCCTTAAGAAAGTTCCCGACGCTTTCATGAGCCTCTATGGTATACCGGCCCAGCTCAAGCATATCTCCCAGCACCGCCACTTTTCTTTTCCCCGACAGAGTTCCTCGGCCGGCTAAAGCACGGCCAGGAAACCACTCCGAGAAAAGCGATTCCAGGGTTTCCAGGGCCATGTGGGTCGAGGAGGGAGATGCGTTATAAGTGTCGTCTATGATAATTGAGTTTTTAACGCCTTTTAGTATTTTAAGGCGGCCTTTGGGCCCGGTGTATTCCGACAGGGCTTCGCTTATCTGAACAAGATTCATTCCGAATATCGTTCCGACGGCAGCCGCGGCAGCCGCGGCGTATCCCTGTGATTTCCCAAGCGAGCCCCTCAAACGGACCGGGACAAAGCTGTCGCTGTAATTCAGCTTGAAGCCCATACCCATCGGCACATTACCTTCCGACCAGATGTCTATGTTGGACACTTTGACCGCGGCTCCTTCCCCGAATCCGTATGTGATGACTCTGGCTTTTGTCTTGTCCCTCATGTTCAAAACCGCCAGATCATCGGAATTTAATACCGCAAAATCGCCAGTATCCAGGGCCTCAACAAGTTTTGATTTTTCTTTCGCCACGCCTTCCGGTCCGGAGAAATATTCGACATGCACCGGTATCTCTCCCACTGCCGTTACCACTCCGATATGCGGTTTGAACCTGTTTGCCAGAATCTTTATGTCGCCCGGTTTATCCGCGCCGTATTCCATAATAAGCACTTCGGGATAATCGAAAGTAAAGAACCAGCGGAAAAACGATAAGGGAATGACCCTAAGCCAGAATAATAAGCTATTGCCGCCCTCATAATATTCGTCGGCCCAATTCCCGACGATGGTCAGCGGCACGCCGAACTCATTGTTCAGGTTCCCTTTCCCATAACGGACAGTTTTTATACTTCCCAAAACTGCGGCGATGGCTTCCTTGGCGGATGTCTTTCCGACATTGCCCGTCACGGCAATTATTTGCGGCTTAAAACGCTTCAAATACATCTTGGCCAAGATGTTGAGCTTCCAAACAATTATTTTTTTGAAAAATCCCATCATCCCGTTAGAAGTCGCTGCTACGCAGTCCGGTGGTCAACCGTTTGTGCGTCCCGTTAGAAGCAGAGGCGCGCTGTGAGCCCTCGCGGCTTCTAACGGGATGCGCAGAACAACTATTGTTATTTATTTGATATTTCATAATTCGTTTAACCCGTTAGGGCGACTTCTAACGGGATCATTGTCTTGTCGGAGGTATTTTAAGGTAGTTGATCAGAAACTGGGCGAGCTCCCTGAATGTCGGAGACAAGCTGTCAGCCGCAAAAGTGATGCCTTGGGGCCTGTCCATTTTTATCAGAATGACGAATTTCGGATCGTATGCCGGCGCGAAACCGAGAAAATCGTGGATATACTCGTTCTCGGCGTAGCCGCCTCTGCCGTCCGGTATCTGCGCGGTGCCTGTTTTT
>CAZFTW010000093.1:0-1758 GCA_964521925.1 uncultured Candidatus Saccharibacteria bacterium
TTGATCTTGGCCGATGTTTTTTCCGATATGGGAATGCTCACGACCTCCGGCCTGGTCACCTCTTCGACTCCGCCTTCTTTGACTATCTTTTCGACGACATAAGGCCTCATAAGCTTTCCCCCGTTGGCGATAGCCGAATAGGCATTGATAAGCTGGACCGGAGTGACGGCGATCCCCTGCCCGAAAGAGGCGGTCAGATAGTTGATCTTCCTGCCGCTGTAGAGATTGGTGATATCTCCGCTCACCTCGCCGGGCAGATCAATCCCGGTTTTCTGGCCGAAGCCCATGTTAATGATGTAATTCAAAAAATTATCGTCCCCGACCAGGTTCTCCACGAACATCGCTCCGGTATTTATGGATTTTTCCAGAACCTGGGACATGGTTTGGATGCCGAAAACCCTTTCGCTGAAGTTCTTTATTCTGTAGCCGCCGACGTCTATAAAGCCAGCGTCGGTAAAAGAGGTCTGCGGCGTGATCTTAGCCAGATCCAATCCCATTGCCATCGTTATCGGTTTGAAGGAAGAACCGGGCTCGAATACTCCCTGAATGCTTCGGTTCAAAAAGTTTCCGATAGGAAACTCCGCATAGTCGTTGGGGTCAAAGCTCGGTCGGTCGGCCAGCGCCAATATTTTGCCGGTCTGCGGGTCCTGGATGATGATCGTGCCGCCTTGGGCTTTCCATTTATTTAGAAGGTCCTCCAGCCGGTCTTCGGCAAACGCCTGGATATTCTTATCGAGCGTCAGAACGATATCGGATGGCCTGGTAAAATCTTCACCGGCCGGCGAATCAGTCGTCTTGCCGAAAAGCTCATCGTCGTAAAAGGCCTCGATACCATATTGCCCCGAACGGCCTTTTTCGTCATAGCCGAGAAAGCCGATGGTGTTGGCCGCCAGTTTCTGTGCCGGATAAAACCTGTCCATCTCATACGAAATTCCGACGCCTTTCATGCCCAGAGACCTAACTCTTTCCACCTCCTCGGCGCTTATCCTTCTTTTCAGGACCTTCGAAACGTCCTGCTTGGCCGACAGGACTTTTAACACGCTTTCTTTGTCTATTCCCAGTGCCGCTACGAATTTATCAATGGCGCCGGCATCTTGCGACCAATCGGCTTTGGAAGGCACGACGTATGCCAAAGGAAATTTCCTGTTGGTCGAGGCCAGAAAAAGCTCTCCGCTAAGAGCGTCGTTCATATATATATTGCCCCGGGCCAGAACATTATTGATGTTGTCTCTCTGGGCCTGGGCTGTACGTGCGTATGCCCCATGGCGCACGTAAGATAAAACAAAAAGCCGGTATAAAACCAGCCCCGAGACCACCAGCACGCAAATTAAAAAGATATTTATCCGGAAATTATCATACCGCTTCATTGTCGTAATGCGACGTTGCCATTCTCGAAAATATAGGTGATATTCTTTGCCTCAACCATATTGTGGCTTTTAGCAAAATCCATGAGCCCCGAGGGGTCCTCAATGACCGATCTCTCGGCAGATAAGGAGGTCCGCACTTCGTTCAAGGATGCGAGTTTCTCGTCCAGAACCCTGATACTATACTTATCAGCGGCCATCATGTTCGCTTCGATTATATAAAAAGACAAGACCAAACCCAAAACAGCTAAAAGAGTGACATTAGAGATCAATATCGGATTTATGGAGAGTATTTGAATATTTGTTTTTGTCATGTTTTCTCAACTACTTTCATCTTTGTCCCGATTTACTTTGCGCATAGCGCAATTAGTAAATCGAGGATCCTCGATTTTGT
>CAZFTW010000094.1:0-1749 GCA_964521925.1 uncultured Candidatus Saccharibacteria bacterium
TAAAAAAGGCAACGAGGTTGTCAACCAAAATGCAAAGCCAGAATCAAAACCGGCGCCTATTGCAAAACCTATCAGGGCCTCGGAGCCGGAAAAAGAATTTGAGATCAAAAGCTTTAAAAAGGGGAAATGGGTTTTACCCCCGTTGAACTTGCTTCACGAAGACCAAGAAGAAGCTGTAACCGGCGATATTAACGCCAGCGCAAATGTTATCAAAAGAACCTTGGCTAACTTCGGGATAGATGTGGAAATGGGCGAGGTCTCAATCGGCCCCACCGTAACCCAATTTACGATGCGTCCGGCGGTCGGAGTGAAGCTTTCAAGGATCACCACCTTGAACTCTGACTTGTCTCTGGCCTTAGCCGCCCATCCGATCCGCATTGAGGCGCCCATCCCCGGCAAGTCGCTGGTCGGTATTGAGGTGCCGAACAAAAAGGTGGCCGTGATCGGCTTGAGGAATATGTTTGAAAATGAGGATTACAAAAAATCAAAATATTTCTTTCCATTGGCTCTCGGCAGGGATGTGTCGGGCAGTCCGGTGTTTGCCGGCTTGGAAAAAATGCCCCATTTGCTTATAGCCGGAGCAACAGGCACCGGCAAATCAGTAAACATCAACGCCGTTCTTTTGTCGCTTCTTTACAAATACTCCCCGGAGGTTTTGAAGCTGATACTGATTGACCCGAAGCGGGTTGAACTTACTTTATATAACGGGGTTCCGCATCTGATAACTCCCGTGATCACTGATAACAAAAAGGTCATAGGAGCTTTAAGGTGGGCTCTTGGAGAAATGGACAGAAGGTACGATTCTCTTTCCAGGAGCGGTTCAAAAGATATTTTTTCTTACAACGCCAAGATGTCCGACAAAGGCGAATCCATAATGCCCTTTATTGTCATAGTTATTGACGAATTGGCCGATCTTATGGCTTCTTATGGACGGGATGTTGAAGCGGCTATCGTGCGCCTGGCCCAGATGTCGCGAGCCGTAGGGATACACCTCATTCTTTCAACTCAAAGGCCATCCGTGGAAGTCATTACCGGTTTAATAAAGGCAAATATTACTTCAAGGATAGCTTTTCAGGTGGCGAGCCAGATTGATTCAAGGACAATTATGGACATGGCGGGGGCGGAAAAATTGCTTGGAAAAGGGGATATGCTTTTTTTGGCCGGTGATGTGGCAAAACCAAGGCGGTTACAAGGAGCCATGGTGGCCGAGAAAGAAGTAAAAGATGTGGTCAAATTCATAAAAGCCCAAGCTGAAAATGTTGATATGGAAGGAGAGGGTGAGTTGAGAGTTGACTTTGATTCGTCTGCGGGTATTTCCGGCGGCGGTTTCAGCGGTGGCGACGATGCCGATGATAACCTGTATAACGACGCCAAAGAAGTGGTCGTCTTGGCGGGCAAGGCCTCGGCCTCGCTTCTTCAGAGGCGTCTGCGGGTTGGTTATGCCCGCGCCGCTCGCTTGCTGGATCTGCTTGAAGAAGAAGGCATTATCGGTCCCGGAGACGGAGCAAAGCCAAGAGAAGTTTATAGGAAACCGGCCATGCCTGCCGGCAGGCAGGAGGGAATGCAAAGTCCCACTATTGAAGCTACCGCAATTTCCGCCGATACCCCGGAGGCAGAAAAGGAAGAGTTGTAAGAATAAGAAGTTGTAGGAAATGGCCCCCTGTGGATAATCGAATTGCGAAGTCGATTATCCACAGGGGGGGTTGACTGGTCATGTTGAGTTGTGGTATAGTTAAGGAACTTACAGGT
>CAZFTW010000095.1:0-1723 GCA_964521925.1 uncultured Candidatus Saccharibacteria bacterium
TTGATTAGAAGGTTTTTTGCAGCATTCATATCTAGATTCCCGCCGTATTTAGGCGGCACAAACTCTTCCGCTCTGCCGTTGATTATCGTTATTTTAGCGTTTACCGGCTGGACATTAACGGATTGCGCTATCGAGGAAACATACTCATCGATTTTTTCAGGCGAAATTCTGAAATCAATTTCACCCGAATAATTTCTTTCGTATTGCTCGAACCAACTTCTGATAGTTTCTCCGGCGATAATCTTTTTATTTTCCTGAATATACACATCCAAGCCGTTGGCGGTTAAACTGTCCAGCTCTTCAGAGAAGTTTCTCAATTTTACTTTATCCGGAACCTGGGCCAGTTCGGATACATAGAATTCTGATCCCACATATGTTCCTCCCAAGACAATAATGCCGGTTAGTGATAACCGGCCGACAAACTTTAAAAATTTTTCCTCGAGAATCATATTTTATTTTTTAGATAGTTTCGGCAGGCGGATTGTTAAAAGGCCGTTCTTCATAGAGGCTTTAGCTTTATCGGAGTCAATATCTTCCGGCAAGATTATAGATCTTGAAAAAGGACCCCAGAACAATTCCTGATAGTAGTAGTCGGAGGACTTAATTTTTTCAGGCATTTCTCTTTTACCTTTAATCGTTACCATTTCTTTGGTAACCGAGATATCAAGATCACTATGGTTAACTCCGGCAATAGTTGATTGGATGACGATGTCATTGTCAGTTTGAAAAACATCCACGGTCAACTGGCCGTCGTGATCCTCTTTGTTCTTGCTCGGCCTTTTCGCTGCCGCCAAAATAGGAGCTAATTCATTGTTGTTATCAAAAAAATTATCCATATACCGCCGAATATACGCTGATTAGTACGCCGATCGGACGCTGAATCAGCGTTAATTCAGCGTAACTATCAGCGACTTATCAGCGGACAAACCATTTTAAATATTAGTTTCTTTGTTTCTGGGCACTTTTGACTTATGCAGTTTGAGCGTGAATGCCACGTTCTTTAATTTTATCAAATAATATCGAAACAAGGAAAGCCAGAACTATTAACAGAAAAGTTGTATACACCAATCCGACGACCGGAGCGGCCGACTCTTGCGAAAAGGCAATTAGCATATTGAACGCGGCGTGAAACAATGTCGCGATTAAAAGGCCGAATATTATCAGTTTTTTCTTGTGTTCCCGGAAAAACCAAGACATGGCGAGGAAGTATCCCATCAATCCGGAGGCCAAAGCATGGAGTAGTGTCGCTCCCACAAATCGAAGAGCCAAGGTGTTTAAAGCTGTTCCCGCGCCGTCGGATATCAGGTTAAACATCACCAAAATATTTTCGATTGCAGCAAAACCGAGAGCCGCGCTTATCATATAAACCATACCGTCGACGGGCTCGTCGAATTCCGGACTCCTGACGATTATCAAATATATAGCAAAGAACTTAAGAAATTCTTCCACGAACGATGACCACAGAAAAAAGGCCGGTGTGCCTTGTTGGAGGGAGTCAGGTACTCTATCAAAAAAGTGCCCGACCCCTTCGGAAAACCCCAATTGCAGCAAAACGGCAAGAGGGGAGACGATTATTCCCATCAGGAATGCCCTGGTTAAAAGATGCTTCGGTTCGGGGTGGCAATCCTTTCGTAAGTAAAAAGAGAGCCAGATTAAACTAGGAGCAAGACCGAGAGCTACTAATGTTACCGCAAAAACAGGGGACATATATTCATTATACCCG
>CAZFTW010000096.1:0-1417 GCA_964521925.1 uncultured Candidatus Saccharibacteria bacterium
AAATTTAATGTTGAAGAGCTAAAATCGCTCAAGGAAAAGTTCAAAGTGCTGGAGCATGAGCTAAAGTGCGTTGAGGACGAGTTTGGCCAGCTTATGCTGCAAGTCCCCAACATTCCCACCCATGATACGCCGGTCGGCTCGGACGAATCCCACAATAAAGTTCTCCGACAATGGGGAAAGTTGCCTCAATTCGACTTCAAACCTAAAGAGCATTGGGAACTGGGCCAAGAATTGGACGTGATAGATATGGAAAGAGGGGCTAAAGTTTCCGGAGCTAGATTTGCTTATCTTAAAGGCGGACTGGCTCTTTTGCAGTTTGCGCTGATCCAATTTGCTTTATCTGTTTTCACAGACGAGAAACAGCTCAAAAAAATAATTAAAAAAGCCGGATTGGACATCAGTCCAAGACCTTTTATCCCCCTTATTCCTCCCGTTATGATAAAACCGGATGTTTTTCAAAGGATGGCTCGTCTGGAACCGAAAGAAGAAAGATATCACATACCAAGCGACGACCTCTATCTTGTGGGTAGCGCGGAGCACACAATGGGGGCGATGCATATGGAGGAAGTTTTTGAAGAAAAAGATCTCCCCTTGCGATACATTGGTTATTCAACGGCTTTCAGGCGCGAGGCCGGTTCTTACGGAAAAGACACAAAGGGCATATTGCGTCTTCATCAGTTCGATAAACTTGAAATGGAGTCGTTCTGTTTGCCCGAGGAGTCCATAAAAGAACAGGAACTGTTTGTGGCCATTCAGGAATATTTGGTTCAAGCTCTCAATATATCTTATCAAGTAGTGGCAATTTGCACCGGCGATATGGGCGGGCCGGATGCGAGGCAGATAGATATTGAAATGTGGATGCCCGGCCAAAACAAATACCGTGAAACGCACACCGCCGATCTGATGACGGATTATCAGTCCAGGCGGTTGGGGACAAAGGTTAGAAGAGCAAACGGTTCGGAATTTGTCCACATGAATGACGCTACGGCTATTGCCGTCGGGAGGACATTAATAGCAATAATGGAGAATTATCAAACTCAAAAGGGGACTATTGTGGTTCCCAAAGCTCTGCGTAAATATATGCCAGGTAGTGAAATTTCCAGAAAAAATTAACGCGATTCTTAAGAATCGCAACTGGAAATTCTACTACCCGGTATGGGCGGTATCAAGGAAATTAAGTAAGCCATTTTATATATGGAGAAGGATTTTAAAAAGTGGCATGACAAAAAAGAAAAGGTTGATGAGATAGAGAAAAGACCATTTTTTCATGAGCGGGAAATATGGTTTTGTCATCTGGGCGCTAATGTCGGTTTTGAACAAGATGGTTCAGGAGAAGATTTTCAACGCCCCATTGTTATTATCCGTAAGTTCAATAACGAAGTTTGTTGGGCTTTGCCGCTTTCTAAAACAAATAAAA
>CAZFTW010000096.1:1427-1660 GCA_964521925.1 uncultured Candidatus Saccharibacteria bacterium
ATGGAGAATTATCAAACGTCAAAAGGAATCATAGAAATACCAAAAGCCCTCCGCAAATACACTGGCGTTAAGGAAATCAAACCAAAATAGACCAACCACGAGTTCCGTTAGAAGTCCTGGACAGAAAAAATTCAAGAAATTTTTTCTTATAAGTATAACGAGGTACAATAAATAATAATCTGTTTTAAAACCGGCTTTGTGCTGAATAAGATGGACTTCTAACGGGATGAAGG
>CAZFTW010000097.1:0-1659 GCA_964521925.1 uncultured Candidatus Saccharibacteria bacterium
CTTTTTTCAAGCCGCTTTCCATCCCCTGTTTTAAGAACATGGGATTTGCGCCGGAGTTAACCGCCGAAAAACCTTCGGCAACAAGCGCCTGGGCCAGTATGGTCGCGGTGGTTGTGCCGTCTCCGGCAACGTCATTCGTTTTTGAGGCGACTTCTTTTATCAAGCTTGCGCCGATATTTTCAAACCTATCCTTGAGTTCTATCTCTTTGGCCACCGTAACCCCGTCTTTTGTTATAGTCGGAGAACCGAACCCCTTGTCGAGAACAACATTTCTTCCCTTAGGTCCGAGAGTAACCCTTACGGCATTCGAGATCTTGTCGACCCCTCTTTTGAGCGCCTCGCGCGCCTCTTCTTTGTATTGTATCTGCTTACTCATGTTTAGAAATTAGTAATTAGAAATTAGTAATTTTCGCAATTATTCAATAATTGCGAGTATGTCGTCTTCTTTGGCTATCAAATATTCTTTGTCGCCGACTTTGACCTCGTTCGGTCCGTATTTCGTGAATATCACAACGTCGCCCTTCTTTACTTCAAGCGGCACCCGCTTGCCGTCCTTACCCGGCTTGCCGGCACCCACGGCTACGACCTTTCCCTTTTCCGACCTTTCTTTCTCTACTGTCTCCGGCAGTATGATGCCACCCTTCTTTTTCTCCTCCCTTAGGGGTTCTATTAAGATATGGCCAGCCAATGGTTTGATTTTCATAGTAATATTTTAGACAAAAAAGACCGTCTGTCAACCCAACCCCGAATCCTTCTCTTCTTCCGGCTGGATTATCCCGAGGTCCTTCAGAGATGCGTTATATTTTTCAATGGCCACTTTCTCGAAAGAATGGGGGTGAAATTCGAGTTCCGAATCGTTGAAAACTATCCGGCCGCCTTTTTGATAGGTAACCGGATTGGACCTTATCCTCTTGTGTTGATAATTTTTCAAAACGCTTTCAAGCCAGTCGCCCACTTTGTTATTCAAAAAGAACTCTCCCAGAACCGCAACCGAGCGCAGAAAGACCTTCGGCTTCACGCTCCGGCGGACGAAAGCATCGGAAGGGCGGAAATTATAAACATATTTGTTGAGCCAGAGATTTGAAGCGTAAAAACTTTCAAAAAGCCCGCCGCTTATCAATACCGGCTTCAGATGTATGTATGTTTGGGCATTGAACAAGCTCTCGTGCCTGATGGCCAGCGAATCGTCGGTAATATAATGATTGAAACAGAATTTGTCGGGCGCCACGCTGTCGAAACGTTTCCGGCGGGCGCCGAAAAAAGAAGCAGCCAAAGATAGAAAAACCCGGCAGGTATATAGACGTCTGCCCGCCGTAACAGCCAGGACGTCAAAATCGCTGTCGGGGTCGGTATTGCCCAAAGCCATCGAACCGGAAGCAAACATGCCTCTTAAATACGGCACGGCCTGAAACCATTTGGCCGTTTTTAGAAACTTTTTCCACTTCGCAGCGGCAATCTTTTCCCTCCCGATGCGAAGGTCGTAAAGCCGCTGTCTTCCGGGAAGCACATAAAAACCGTTCCGTGACTCTATTATTCCTGATCTAAGCAGACCCTCGACCTCGTCGTTCACCTGACCCAAGGTAACCGGCTCTTGAACAGGCATTTTCGTAAAACGTGCCGGATTTATCAAAAATTTATGGGTCTCGAAAAGAGTCAAAG
>CAZFTW010000098.1:0-1644 GCA_964521925.1 uncultured Candidatus Saccharibacteria bacterium
GCAACAAGCGCCGTCCGGCCTGCCTGCGCAGGCAGGCCGTGAGAACGGCTCGAATGAGCGTCTGCGTCAGCAGCAAGCTGGTGGTGGTATTTACCAGCGCGGCCAGATCGACGGTCGGCCAGTGAACAACCGGACCGGCCTCGATGTGGTTCTCTGGGTAGCGGATAGCGAAGTTCCGCTTCTCATTGCGAGGGGCGGACACGAGCAGGTTCCGCGCAATCCCGGGGGACTGGAGGCCGAGACCATTGAGACGGCTCCTGGCGGACGCGAAGTCCGCAAGCCAGCTCTCGTGGTTCCGAATCACGACTTAGATGGCTGGGACGTCATCGTCCCGGCCGGGAGGTAAATAATGCCGTTGCGAGTCGACTGCGAACCCCGGATCGGCACCGGTAGAAATGCCCGGGCGATTCGGGACACTGAGGGTAATGCTGTCGTCGAAAGACGATGGCTACTCGGTCCAGTGGAAGGCCTGATCTGGGCCATTCTCTTCAGCTTTGCGATTGGGGTGATCTTGTACCTCATTGCAAGGCCATATGTCGCGGATAGCCCGGTGGTGGCACCTGCTTCGCGGGTCGTCGAGCGAGTTGTCGAACGACCCGCTCCGGCGCCAACCCCGGCACCGATAGTTCGGCCCGCGCCGCCACCTCGGGAGCTCACGCCTGAGGAGCAAGCGGAGCAGTATAAGGAGGAGCGCCGGCGCCAGTACGGCATCCGGTAGCTTCTCTTTCTCCTTCCAAATTGGGCTGAACAAGCCCCAACCACATTCACAGTCCGTCTCCTGACGGACACCCAGTGAATGTGGTTTTTAATTCTTAAAATCAATCCAACCAAACCGCCATATAACTAGCAATTGCTAGTTATATGGCGGTTTGTTATTATTTTGTTATTATTTTAAGTTATAAGTTATGAGAAAAAGAGCAAAAAATTCCCTGGCCCACAAGATCTTGAAAGCAATTGCTATCGGAGGCATTGTTGCCGTTGCCGCGACTAATCCGTATTTTGGTTTGGCGTTTATGAAAGGGATTCGAAAGGATCTGGAACGTAAGAAATGGTGGGAATTCCAAAGAGAACTAAAAAGATTGCAGAGGATGAAAAGGTTAAATGCTGAACAGAATCCTGATGGAAGTTTTACGGTGACCATTACTCAACTTGGCAAGGACTATGTGGCTAGATATGACTTGGACAGCTTGACGATAGATAAACCGGAAGAGTGGGATGGTTTATGGAGGATATGTTCTTTTGACATTCCAACAGATAAACAAGCCGGAAGATCCGCGCTTTTAAGCAAGTTAAAAGAACTTGGGTTTATTATGATTCAAAAAAGCGTATGGGCTCATCCTTTTGAATGCAGAGAACAACTTGCTGTTTTGGCGAGAGCTTTTGAAATAGAAAAATACGTATATGTTTTTACTGCTTCAGATTTTGACGGCCATCACAATCTTTATTTAAAGAGAAAGTTTGAAAGGCAGAATAACACAATCTTGGTTTGAGCCCCAGCTAGTTTTAAAATGGTACGACCGATATAAACTTAGCAATTGCTAGTTATATGGCGGTTTGTTATTACTTATGATCCACTACTCAAAAAGCGAAAAAGAAACGCAGAAAATTGCCGGTAATTTAGCCATTAAAATCATAAAAAGTCCT
>CAZFTW010000099.1:0-1570 GCA_964521925.1 uncultured Candidatus Saccharibacteria bacterium
TACCGCTGTCGGAACAGACCTTATACGCGAACAGGTTTGCTTCCGGAGCCATTCCATAGATACCCTTGCCATCCGAACCGCCATCGGCGGCTATGATGCCGGCGACATGCGTACCGTGACCGTTCTTGTCGTCACATTTGCCGTCCACGAGCGGAGACCGGTTGCTTGAGAAATCTTTGCAGTCCTTAATTCTGTTTTTCAGATCCAAGTGCGTCTTCAAAATACCCGTATCCAAAATGGCCACATTCACGCCGGCAGCGCCGCTTGTTTTTTCCAGAGTTGATTCGTTATACATGGTCTTAACTCCCCAGGGAACTTGTTCGGACGGAACAGGCCTTTTTGATACCACTCTCGGTGCCGCGACCGCGGCTTCTGCCGCAGGCAGGATATAGACCTTCCTGACGGGCTCCAATTCCACGCCGAATATTTTGGCGAGACGAAGTTGGAAATCCGAAAGGTCGGCGGTAAAGCCGTTATCGAAATTATGCCTGACAGTGAATGATTTCTTCCAGAAGTTAGAAGTCGATTTGACCAGGTATCTGTTGCCGTTCTCTTCGGCCGCAAACGCAGGAAGCGCGGCCCCGATAAGCAACGATAAAGCAAGCAAATAAGCTACTTTCTTGGTATTCATCCCGTTAGAAGTCGCTGCTGCGCAGTCCGATGGTCAACCGGTTTGTGCGCAGAACGACTATTGTTAAATGCTTGATAATTCCTCACTCGTTTAACCCGTTAGGGCGACTTCTAACGGGATTCATTTGTAGGTTTAATAGTACCATATCCGGTCAAATCTCACAATCCACAGCCCCGTATTTTTATAAAGAGAAAACCGGTGGGGTTACCACCGGCTTTTGCCCTTGATCGGGCCTTGCCGTTAGGCGAACATGGACTGGAGTGCCACGAGATCGGCGGTCTGGGCATCGATGGCGCTGTTGGTCTCATGGAGAGAAGCGGATCTTGGCGTTCAGAGCGACAATGTCGTCCAGGTAGCCAGCGATGTGCCTCTCGTTGGAGCCCTTGGCCCGCTCCAGCGCGTCGGCCGCGTCTTCGGCGTCTTCACCCACCGTGTCCTCGTAGCCCAGGACGCCGACCACGACCGCTTTGACCGACTTCGCCTGGTCGGGCGTCTTGATGAGCGCTCGCGCGCGCCTCGCTTCCTCGAGGCCGAACCTCTTGGGTTCGGGTTCCGGGGCCGGCCGACGCATCGCCGAACCGATGAAGAACATGACCACGGCAACGACCGCGATCACGAGCAGTTGCTGCAGCATCGAAAGAACCTCCTCAGAGCTGTCTTGATCCCACACCCTGCGGTCAGCTCAAAAACCACGAGTTTGTCAAGCGAACTATTCTCCGTTCGAGAGAAACTTATCTATCCCGTCTTTGAGTTTATCGCTTAATTCCCTAAGTTTCTCTCTCAAAAGAAGGGACTTTATGAACGCGCTGCCGAATATTAATTTTAAAATATAGACCAGAGCGATCGCTCCGCCCAAGAAAACCAGGAAATAGGAAAGCCCCTTCAGATACTCTATGAAAAACTTATAACTCTGGCCGAAGAAATAACCGATGAAAAGGG
>CAZFTW010000100.1:0-1542 GCA_964521925.1 uncultured Candidatus Saccharibacteria bacterium
TAGCCAGAGGCGGATCAGCCTTCGGCTGAGAACCTAGATTAACGGATTCAGAGTCCGCTTGCCTACCGTTAGCAGACCTCGCAAATAAGTTACTCCGGCAAGCTGATTATACCAGTTTTTGCGGTAATCATTAAGCCTTGTCGCCATTGCAAGATGTTGCAAGAAATTGCAGGATGCTATACTAGAATTCCTGCTATGAAAAGAGTATTTCTTATTTTCTTTGTCATTGGTGCCTCCATTGCGTTGGCTTTGTCTCTCGAGCGACGTACTTTAAGCCCTTCAGAAACGGACGTTCAGAATAATGATGAAATGGTAGGGGTGAACCGGCAAATCTCGGAAGCGGAACTGTCTATTACGACACTTCGGAAGGGCAAGTATCCAGGAAGCGAACTGACCATCGAACAAACCCTTCCGGCCAATTCAAATTATATGCAATATATTGCCTCGTATCTTTCTGAAGGACTAAAAATCTATGCGCTTTTAACTATTCCCAACGGGGATATGCCTCCAAATGGCTGGCCGGCAGTTGTCTTTAATCACGGCTATATCCCGCCCAACCAATACCGCACGATCGAGCGATATGGAGCGTATGTCGATGGCTTTGCCCGAAACGGTTACATCGTCCTCAAACCCGATTACCGCGGTCATGGCAATTCCGAAGGAGAAGCCGTGGGAGCGTATGGATCTAATGCCTATACCATAGACGTCCTTAATGCGCTTGCCTCGATAAAACAGTACAAAGATACGGATCCCACGAGAATCGGCATGTGGGGACACTCCCTGGGAGGATTTCTCACGATGCGCGCTATGGTAACAACGAAAGATGTCAAAGCTGGAGTGATTTGGGCCGGAGTCGTGGGATCGTATGAGGACCTTTTAAATAATTGGCGCCGTCCCGGTGCCACTCCCTTTCCGCTTCCCTCCGGATCTAGACGGTGGCGGCAAGTTCTCATTGATGAACACGGGACCCCCGAACAAAACCCCGTGTTTTGGAACTCGCTTTCGGCAACGAATTTCCTAAGTGACATTTCCGGACCGTTACAACTCCATCACGGAACCATGGATTCATCCGTTCCTATTCTTTTTTCCGAAAAATTGAAAGACCGCATGACTGCGGCGGGAAAAACCGTGGAACTCTTTATGTACCCCGGGGATGATCATAATCTTTCCAATAACTTCGGAGCAGCAATGACGCGATCTGTAACCTTTTTTGATAGGTACCTAAAATAATTCAATGTGGAAGCCGTAATATGTCGGACATACTTTGCTCCACTAAACCCTCCTGTTTAAGCTTTGCAATAATCGAACGGAAAAAATGTGGCGATTGAGAATATTGGTCGGAAAAATTTTTTATCAATTCATCTTGAGACACCTCGCTCTCCCGCAGACGATCAATGACCCGGCCCCGATAAAACCGATTCGATTCTTTGAATGGTTTTTGCGTTTTCCCATTTTTCATTTTTAAGTTTAAAGTTTTAAGTTCTTGTGCGCCGTAGTCCATGAGTGCCTGGTGCCATTCCCATGATTTTCCTTTGGGGAGGA
>CAZFTW010000101.1:0-1542 GCA_964521925.1 uncultured Candidatus Saccharibacteria bacterium
GGCGGTCATGAAACTGCGATCGCATGTTGAAGAAGGAGAGCAGAAAGACCTGCCTGCGCAGGCAGGGAAAAAAGGTAAATCCGCTCCCACTATTTTGTGTTTCGTCGGCCCGCCCGGTGTTGGAAAAACGTCTATTGGAAGGTCTATTGCTCGATCACTGGGGCGCAAATTCGTCAAAATATCACTCGGTGGAATCCGCGATGAAGCGGAAATTAGAGGACACAGACGAACTTACGTTGGCGCGCTACCCGGTCGAATTATTCAGGGAGTTAAGCAAGCAGGAACCAAAAATCCTGTGTTCATGCTCGATGAAATCGATAAAGTAGGCACGGATTTTCGCCGAGATCCATCATCGGCCCTTCTTGAAGCACTCGATCCTGAGCAAAACTTTGCCTTCTCCGATCACTATTTGGAGGTACCGTTTGACCTTTCCGGTGTATTTTTCATTACCACTTGTAATGTTCTGGATACGATCCCGCCAGCACTTCGAGACCGGCTGGAAATCATTCATTTTCCCGGCTACACCGAGGAAGAAAAGTTCCACATTGGCCGCGACTTTCTCTTTTAGAAACAGCGTGAACTTCATGGCGTTCCCAAAGATGTTATGAACCTCTCCGAAAGAGCGCTTTATGAGATTATCCGCCGTTATACTCGGGAAGCAGGTGTTAGAAATCTAGAACGGCAAATTGCAACACTATTTCGGAAGGTTGCCAAACGAATTGCAGATCAGGCAAACGGAGAGACGAAAAAGATTGCAATAACACCAAAAAATATTCACGAGTTTTTAGGCCCTTACAAATTTACTTCGTACCTGGCTGAGAAAAAGGATGAGGTGGGTATGTCAACCGGCTTAGCCTGGACTGAAGCCGGCGGAGACATACTGTTTATTGAAGTTGCCTTAATGCCTGGAAAAGGAAGTCTTATTCTGACCGGACAGCTTGGCGACGTGATGAAGGAGTCGGGTCAAGCCGCGATGTCCTATGTTCGCAGTCGCTATAAAATGTTAGGTTTATCGGATAAGTTCTACCAAAAACTTGACGTTCATGTCCACGTGCCAGAAGGAGCTGTTCCCAAAGACGGTCCGTCAGCCGGCGCTGCCATCGGCACGGCACTCGTTTCTGCATTGACGAAGATCCCGACCAAAAGGACCGTCGCTATGACCGGAGAGATTACGCTGCGGGGGCGGGTTTTGGAGATAGGCGGTGTCAAAGAGAAAGTAATCGCCGCGCACAGGGCCGGGATCCGGACCGTTATATTGCCCAAAAACAACAAAAAAGACCTTGAGGATATTCCTAAGTCGGTCTTAAAAGATCTTACATTTCACTTTGTCGAACACATGGACGAGGTTCTCAAATACGTCCTGGCAAGACCCCTTACCCGCATACCACAGGTTACTCCGGTCATGCGAAGACCTCAGCTTATCGCATAAAATCATAGACGGTTTTAGAGATTTCGGCAGCGATTTTAACTGCTTCTTCTTCGTTGTCAACGTCTGTTGTCAGGATCCCTATATAATAGGTAGTTTTGCCATCGACGACGATG